>JBIPLS010000070.1:0-15287 GCA_044368305.1 Pirellulales bacterium | reverse complement strand
CAGGCGAGCGGTTCCCGGTCACCCTCCTCGTGCAAGGCCACGTGCACCACGCCGGCCAGCAGGCAGGCGAGATCGACCACGATCCACTCGAGTCCGTGCCGGCCCGAGTGCGCCACGCGATCGCCGCGTTGCAGGCCCGCCCGCTCGATCGCCGCGGCGCACTCGACCGCCGCGGCGGCGAGCTCCGCCCACGACCAGGCCGTGACACCGGCCCGACCCGCCGCAGCCAGGCCGTCCGCGACGGCCGGCCGATCGCCGCTCTCGACGACACGGGCCATGAGCAGATCTACGAGCGACCGGCCCGCCGCCCGTTCTCCGGACGCCTGATCGGCCGCCGCACGCTGCCCTGGCAAGACGATCGCCATCGCAGTTTCCCTCAGCCGCCGCGGTCGAAGAGCACGGCGACGCCCTGGCCGAGGCCGATGCACATCGTCGCCAGGCCCAGCGGCACCGACTCGTCGCGCATGGCGTGCAGGAGCGTGGTGGCGATCCGCGCGCCCGAGGCGCCCAGCGGATGGCCGATCGCCAGCGACCCGCCACGGACGTTGACCCGCGCCGCGTCGAGGCCCAGCTCGTCGATGCAGTGCACCGCCTGGGCGGCGAAGGCCTCGTTGAGCTCGACGAGCCCCAGGTCGGCGAGGCCGATGCCGCGATCCGCGACCCGGGCGAGCAGCTTGCGGGTGGCGGCGATCGGCCCCGTGCCCATGGCGGCCGGCGGCACGCCGACGACGGCCGTGGCCACGACCCGGGCCCACGGCTCGAGATCCTGACGGGCCGCCTCGGCCTCCGACATCACCACCAACGCCGCGGCGCCGTCGCTCACCGGCGCGCTCGTGGCGGCCGTGACGGTGCCCAGGTGCGGCAGGAACACGGGCTCGAGCGCGGCCATCGCCTCCAGGCTCGTGTCGCGGCGGACCGCCTGGTCTTCGACCGCCTCGGCCACCGCCCCGCTCTCGTCGTGGCCGAGCACCGGCACGATCTCGTCCTCGAACAGGCCGGCGTCGTGGGCCCGGGCCGCGCGGCGGTGGCTCTCCAGGGCGTATTCCTCCTGGCGGCGCCGGGAAATGCCGTGGGCGGCGGCGAGATGCTCGGCCGTCAGCCCCATGGAGAGCATGCCGCGGCTGGAGCGGGCCAGGACCCGCGGATGGATGTCCACGGCGGAGTCCATCGGCAGGTGGTGCATGTGGTCGACGCCGGCCACCACCTGCACGTTCTCCGCCCCGGCCGCGATCGCATGGCAGGCCTGGGCGAGCGCCTGCAGCGAGGAACCGCAGAGCCGGTTGACCGTAGTGCCCGCGGTGGCCAAGGGCAGCCCCGCCATGAGCCCCGCGGACCGCGCGGCGTTGCCGCCGAGCTCGCCGCGCTGCTGCGTGGCCCCGAGGACGACGTCCTCGATGCTGGCGGGATCGACCGCAGAGCGGGCCACGACCGCGGCGATGACGGCCGCCGCGAGCTCGTCGCCGCGGACGTTCCGGAAAATCCCGCGCTCGGCGTGGGCGCGGCCGATCGCCGTGCGGCAGCAGCCGACGACGACGGGCGTCCTCTCCGGATCGCGGTGGGTGGAAGGTCTCATGCGGTTCGTGCTCGCGTCAGGCGGTGAACGCCAGGCCGTCTCGGGCCATGGTCAGCAGCCGCTCGGTGGGCCGCATCCGCGGGCCGAGGTCGGCGAGCGGCTCGAGGCGACGGACGATCTCGGCGGCCCCGAGCGTGTCGGCCCAGGCGAGGAGGCCGCCGCGAAACGCCGGAAAGCCGAGGGCGTGGATCACGGCCAGGTCGATGTCGCGACCGTCGCGGACGACGCCCTCCTCCAGGACCCGCAGTGCCTCGAGCAGCATCGGCAGCAGGAGGCGGTCGGCGATGGTGCGGTCGCTCGTCTCACGGCCGGGCAGCGCGTAGCGGCGGATAAGCTCCGCGGCCCCGGCGTCGGGCCCGAGCATCCGCGGCCTGCTGGCCGCCGCCGCATACCGGTAGAAGCCGCAGCCGCTCTTGCGTCCCAGCCGCCCCGACTTGACGAGCGCCGGGATGACCGGCGAGGCCTCGATCCGATCGCCGTAGGCGGCGCTGAGCACCAGCCCGGCGTAGAAGGCCGTGTCCAGCCCGATCAGGTCGTAGAGCTCGATGGGTCCCATCGGCATGCCGAACCCCCGGGCCACGCGGTCGATCCGCCCGCAGTCCACGCCCGCGCGGACCATCTCGACGGCCTCGTGGAGGTAGGGCATGAGGATCCGGTTGACGAGGAAGCCGGGGCTGTCACGGACCACGACGGGGCACTTGCCGAGCCGCTTGGCGTGGGCCACGACGGACGCCACCGTGGCGTCGCTCGTGGCCGGGCCGCGCACCACCTCCACGAGCGTCATCCGCCGCACCGGATTGAAGAAGTGCATGCCGCAGAATCGGGCCGGCTCGGCCAGGCCCGCGGCCAGTCGCGCGATCGGATTGGTGGACGTGTTCGTGGCGATGATGGCCTCGGCGGCCACGATCCGCTCGATGTCCGCGAGCACCTGCTGCTTGACGTCGGTCCGTTCCGTGACGCTCTCGATCACCAGGTCGCAGCCCTCCACGGCCGCGAGCTGCGTGCCGCCGCGGAGCCGGCCAGCCAGCGACAGGGCGCGGGCCGGGTCGGCCCGCTTGGTGGATCGGTCCCAGGCCGCCTCGTCGAGGATGCCGGGCACCGCCGCCGCCACGACATCGGTATCGACGTCGATCAGGTCGAGCGAAAATCCGACGCGGAGGTGGGCCGCCGCGATGCCCGCGCCCATGATGCCGGCGCCGATCACCGCCGGGGCGAGCCGCGGCTCCGCGACGGCAGGCGGCTCCGCCGCGGCCTCGTCGGCGCCGATCCCCGGATCGCGCCGGTTGCGCTCGCCGCTCTGGAACACCCGCAGCAACTGTCCGGCCACCGGCGTGCGGGCGAGCTTGGCGAACGCGGCCGACTCGACCGCTCCGGCGGCGGCGGCATCGCCGACGCACCCCGCCAGGATCGCTCGCAGGATAGCCGGCGGCGCGGGGTAGTGGCCACCCGTGCGACCGAGGATCACCGCGGAGGAAGTGGCCTCGAGAAACTCCCGCTCCGCCGGATCGAGCTCCACAGGCGCTGCCTGGCGTCGGCGCCGCGCTGCGACGACGCCCACCAGGCCGTGGATGTCGATGAGCCGCCGCGCTGTCTCGAGCGCCAGCCCCGGCGGCACGCACGCATCCACGAAACCCAGGCGGGCCGCCGCCGGGCCCCCGATGCTCTCGCCGGAGGCGATCAGTTCCACGGCGGGCCCCGGACCAACGAGCCGCGGCAGCCGCACCGTGCCGCCCCAGCCCGGCAGGAGGCCGAGCTTGACCTCGGGAAACCCCAGCAGGGTGTGCTCCGCGTCGGTCGCCACCCGGAGGTCGCAGGCCAGGGCGAGTTCCAGGCCGCCGCCGAGGCACACGCCGTCGATGACGGCGACCGAGGGCCAGGGCAGGGTGGAAAGCCGGGCGAAGACCGCCCGGCCACGGTCGCAGACCGCGGCGATCTCGGCTTCCGGCAGGCTGCGCACGTGGTCGAGCCGCGTCACGTCGGCGCCGGCGAAAAAGGTTCCCTCGCGGGCCGAGCGGATGACGAGCCCGCGCGGCCGCCGCCGGAGCGGACGGGCCTCGAGTTCGTCGAGTGCGGCGGCCAGATCGGCCACCACGGCCGGGGTGATGACGTTCTGCCGGTGGTCGGGAACCGCGAACGACAGTGCCGCGAGGCCGTCGTCGAGCTGCTCGATGGCGACGGTGACGGGTCGGAATGAGGCCGCGGGCATGGGTCAGTTCTGCGGTTTCGCTTGCCCTGGGCGTGAAAACCGCTAGTGTATCGCCTGATCGCGGCTTCCCCAGACCACGGGGCCGACGCCGCGGCCCGGCTGCCGTCACCACCGCCCGCGAGAAGACAGGGAGGTCGATCGCCCATGAAGAACGTCTCTGCCACCGCACCGCATCGCTCCACGGCCTGGTGCAGCCTGCGGGAACGCAGCGGCCTCGTGATGGCGGCGGCCTGGCTCGCGCTCGTGGCGGTCGCCGTTGTGGGCCGCGTCTGGCGGCCCGAGTGGCACGGCGTCCCGCTGTGGAATGTGACCCCGCTCGCGGCCGTCGCGCTCGCCGCCGGGGCGTTGTTTCCGTATCGCGTGGTGGCGGCATCCGTTCCCCTGGCGGCGCTGGCGATCGGGAACCTCGTCGAGCCGGCCTACGGCAGCCTGGCGATCGCGGCGGTGGTCTACGCGGCCTCGGCCTGGCCGGTGCTGCTCGGCGGGATGGTGAATCGGTGGCGGTGGGCGGCCGTGCTCGGCGGCGCGGCGGCGAGTTCGCTGGTGTTTTTCCTGACCACGAACCTCGCCCACTGGGCGTTCGTCGGCGGCTATCCGCGGACCGTCGCCGGGCTCGGTGCGTGTTTCCTCGCGGCATTGCCCTTCTTCCGTCCACTCGGCGACGTGTGCTGGGCCGCGGTGCTGTTCGCCGGAATCCTGGCCGTCGGTGCCGCCGACGACGCGCTCGCCCGCCGCTGGCATGCCGCACCCGCGGCGGCGCGGCGGCGGGGCCGCTGAAGCCCGACGGCTTGACTGCCGGGCGAACCGGTCGAGAATGCGTGGGATCGCCGCGGGAATGGCGGAATTGGCAGACGCGCCAGGTTGAGGGCCTGGTGGTAGTAATACCGTGCAGGTTCAAGTCCTGTTTCCCGCATTCGAGTCCGCAGGTTTCGTCCCGAAGCGGCCGCACCACCCCAGGCCGGCCGAAGGGCGGCACGAGTGACGCTTCGCGTTCCTTCGCAATCGCTCGCTGACACGCTCGCGATCCTCGCGCCGACCCGCTCGCCTCCCCGAAGTTCGCGATCCTCACGCCGCTCCTTGTCTTCTCCCCGATGAACGAGACTCCCGACCCTTCGCCAGCGGACGTGCCCGAGGGGGAGCATCCGCCCCGGCGGATTCCGATCGGCACGCAGCGGCCCGGCGTGAAGCCGCCGACGCTGGCCCCCAAGGTGCAGTACGTCACCGGTTCTGCGGCCGAGCCGGCACCGGCGGCCCCCGCCGCGGCAGCAGCGGCCCCGCCCGCCGCGACCGAGCCGGCCTCCGCTCCAGTGGCCGCCGCGCCGGCCACACCGACGCATCCGACAGACCGGCCAGCCGGCCGCGGCGGCCGTCGCGACAAGCGCCGCGACGCGGGCACGAAGTCGCCGTTCGCCGACGTCCTGCCCCCCGCGAAGCGGGTCGCCGTGCCGAGCCTGCGTGCCGCGCTCGACGACGACCTGGAGGCCGACTTCGAGGCCGCGCTCGGTGGCATGGCGGTGGAGGACCTGCTGGCCGCCGACGCCGGCGGCAAGGCCGACGCGCCGCTCGAGCCGGGGGCGCGGCTGCTGGGCACCGTGCTCGCGGTCGGCTCCGACACCGCCTTCATCGATCTCGGCGCCCGCCGGCAGGGGGCGATGCGGCTCGCCGGCCTGATCGATTCCGGCGACGAACTCCCCGCGGTCGGCGCGACGGTCGAGGTCACGGTCGGCACGCGGAACGAGGACGACGGCCTCTACGACGTGGCTCCTGCCAACCGGGCCGTGGCCGTCGAGGACTGGTCGCAGTTGCAGGCCGGAATGATCGTCGCGGCCCAGGTGAAGGCCGCCAACAAGGGCGGCCTGGAGTGCGAGGTGGGCGGGCTGCGGGGCTTCATGCCCGCGAGCCTGGTGAGCACCTGGCGGGTCGAGAACCTCGAGGAGATGGTAGGGCAGACGCTCGAGAGCCTGGTCACGGAGCTGGTGCCCGAGGCCCGGCGGCTCGTGCTCTCGCGGCGGGCCGTGATCGAGAAGCAGGCGGCCGACGCCAAGGCGAAGCTGCTCGAGACGCTGGAGCCGGGGATGGAGCTCGACGGCGTCGTGCGCAGCGTCCGTGACTTCGGCGCCTTCGTCGACATCGGCAACGGCGCCGAAGGACTCGTGCACGTCAGCGAGCTCTCCTGGGACCGCGTCGCGAACGCGGCCGATGTCCTCCAGCCGGGCCAGAAGGTCCGCGTCATCGTCAAGAAGGTCGATCGCCAGACGGGGAAGATCGGCCTCTCGGCCCGCGACCTCGTGGAGAGCCCGTGGAAGCGGGCGGCGGAGAAGTATCACGTCGGGGCCACGGTGAAGGGCGTCGTCAGCCGGATCGCGCAGTTCGGCGCGTTCGTGAAGCTCGAGCCGGGCGTCGAAGGGCTCGTCCACATCTCGGAACTCGCCACGCGGCACATCCGCAGCGTGGCCGACGTCGTGCGGGAAGGCGAGGCGGTGGAGTGCCGCGTGCTGGCAGTCGATCCGGGCGAGCAGCGGATGTCGCTGTCGATCAAGGCCCTGGCACCGCCGCCGGCGGCCAGGGATGCCGCGGAGCCGGAGCCGCCCGCGGCGGAGGAACAGGCCCCGCCGCCGCCCGTGAAGAAGCGGTCGGGTCCGCTCAAGGGCGGGCTGGGAGGCGAGTCGCAGGGGGCGAAGTTCGGCCTCAAGTGGTGAGCGGCGCGATCGTCCGCTTGCCCATCCAGGCGACGAGCGGCTCCGGCACGTTCACGCTGCCGTCGGCGGTCTGGTGGTTCTCGAGGATGGCGATGATCGCCCGGCTGATGGCGACCGCCGTGCCGTTGAGCGTGTGGACGAACTGGGTCCCCTTCTCGCCGGGCCTGCGGTAGCGGAGGGCGAGCCGTCGCGACTGGTAGTCCGTGCAGTTCGACGTGCTCGTCACCTCGCCCCACTCACCGGCCGCGCCGCGGCCGGGCATCCAGGCCTCGAGGTCGAACTTCCGGTAGGCCGGGCCGCCGAGGTCGCCGGAGGCCGTGTCGATGACGCGGTAGGGGATCGCCAGGCCGTCGAACAGCCGGCATTCCAGATCGAGGAGCATGTCGTGCATCGCCGCGCTCTGCTCGGGCGTGGTGAAGGCGAACATTTCGACCTTCGTGAACTGGTGCACTCGGTACAGCCCGCGGGTGGCCCGGCCGTGGGCGCCGGCCTCGGTGCGGAAGCAGTGGCTGATGCCGCAGAGCTTGAGCGGGAGCTCGTCGGCCTCGAAGATCCGCTCGTGGAAAGCGCCGCCGAGCGTGATCTCGGCCGTGGCCACGAGCGACAGATCGGAGCCGGTGATCGAGTAGATCTGGGTCTCGGGGCCGCGGGGCATGAAGCCCGTGCCCTCGAGGATCGTGTCCCGGGCCAGGTCGGGCGTGGTCATCACCGTGAACCCTTCCCGTTGCAGCAGGTCGATGGCGTAGCGCTGCAGGGCGAGTTCGAGGAGGACCGCGTCGTTCTTCAGGAAGTAGAAGCCGTGGCCAGCCACGGTGGCCCCGGCCTCGAAGTCGAAGAGGTCGAGAGCGGCACCCAGATCGACGTGGTCGCGGGCCTTGAAGGAGAAGCTCGGCACCGGCGTCGCGCCGCGGCGAATCTCGACGGCGGCGTCTTCGCCGCCGACCGGGGCGGCGGGATGCGTGAGGTTGGGGATGGACCGCAGGATCTCGTCGCTTGCGGCGACGATTTCCGCCGCCTTCGTCTCCAGGGCCGCCACCTCCTCGCGGAGCCGCCTTCCCTCCGCCTTCTTGGCCTCGCGTTCGGCGGCGTCGGCGGCCTTCCCGATCGATTTGCTCACCTGACCGGCCTGCTGGTTGAGTCGGTCGATGTCTGCCTGGATCTGGCGGCGCAGGCGGTCGAGGGACGCGAACTTGGCCACGTCGGCCTGCGAGCCGCGGGCCCGGCAGTTGGCGGCGACGAGATCGACGTTGTCGGCGACGAAGCGGCGGTCGAGCACGGAAATCTCCTGAAATGCGGCGGCCCCGGGCCCCTGACGGCCGGACTGCGGCCCCTATAATGTGCGGTTCCCGGGGGTGCCGGCCACGGGAATCTCGGAGTCTGCCAGACCGATGCCCGCTTCCGCCAGTGCCGTCATCGACGAACCCCAGGCCGTCATCCCCGTCCGTGTCGCGGCGGCCGCGAAAAAGCCGCGTCGTCAGCCACGCTATCACGTGGTCCTCTGGAACGACGAAGACCACACCTACGCCTACGTGATCGCCATGCTGCGGCGGCTCTTCGGCCACGCCGAGGAAACCGCGTTGCGGATGGCGGTCGAGGTCGACACGCGGGGCCGGGTGATCGTGTTGACGACGACGAAGGAGCATGCGGAACTGAAGCGGGACCAGATCCATGCCTTCGGGGCCGACCGCCTCATCGCCCGCTCGCGGGGCTCGATGTCCGCCTCGATCGAGGCGGAGCCGGCGTAGCCGGCGGCGTGGAGCGATTCGCTCCACGCGACTGGGGCGAATCGCCCCACGGGGCTGAAGCGATTCGCCGCGCCGATTTCTCCCCCCATCCCGGCACGCATCGCGAGCCATGCGTTCGTCGTCGGCAGACAGGCGCACTCGTCCCGGCGTTTCTTGCGGGCGACGGTCCCCGACAGGCTTTGTCGACCGATTGGCACGCGCAGTGCATTCCGCGTCGTCCGGGATTTGTCGGGGGGTCGTTCGAGGCTTGGAAACCGGGTGGCCGGTTTCGGAAGCGGTCTCGGCTTTTCATCGGCATCCCGAACCCGCGTCGTCGTCCCTTCACCTTCACCGGGAGCTGTCCGATGTTCTCGCAACTGTTTGCCGCCGTCCGTCCCTTCGACGTCGCCTCCTACTGGGTGCAGATCCTGATCGCCCTCGTCGCCGTGACCTCGGCATGAGCAGACACCCTGGGCCACGACCGGTGGCTGACCGGCATTGGCCAGCCACCGACGAGGGTGGTGGTGACATGGCGTGCCCCTCCGCCGTCCCCGGGCTTGGCGCTCCGGGCCTTCATGAACCGGCACGTGGCCAGGCCCCCATGAAGCCCCCGGCGCGAGCCGGGGGATCCGCGGGGCTTTTTGCGGGAACCCGCCCAGATCCCATGGGTGGCCTATTCCAAGTGATGGCCCACGGAAATTCCTGATGGAGCACATATTTTGATCCGCAACACCCATCATGTGACGGTCCTTGCAGCGCTGGCGACGTTGACCCTGGCGGCCGTCACGTGGCCCTGGTTTTTCGGCCAAGCCCGCGCCGAAACGGTGCTCGTCTCGGCAACGGCCCAGAGCGGCACTTCGCTGTACGGATTCAACGAGGCGCAGGCCGTGACTTTTTCCAGTCCGTCCGGCCTCGACAACGCCTACGGCACCCAGGTGATGTCGTTCTCGGGCAGTGGGGGCGGTGCGATGCTCGGCTCCTACGCGACGGTCACCCACGCACTTGCGGGTGCCCGGTCCGTCACCATGAATTGGCGGGTCCGCACGCTCAACGAGAGTTTCCTCACCGAACCGGGCGGGAACCCGAGCCAACCGCCGCTGCGGATGGACGGGCTGTACTTCGGAAACGCGAGCGACGTCGTCGAACTGACGGGCTTCGGAGCCGGAGAGGCATTCGTGCTCCAGATGAGCTACACCGCCAACCCGGCATGGTTCAACGAGGCCGAGGAGATACTAACGAAAAGCATCCACATCGCCTGGCTCGATCCGGCCTCGGGGCTGTGGACGAACGCGTCGGTCGGCAACACCAACAACAGCTCCGATCGCGTCATCAACTATGCGGGGAGTTGGGCTGACTATCGTGACAGCCAGATTTCCGCCGGCAAGAATCCGCTGACGATGGGGAGCTGGGGCGTCGACGCCACGAACGACGTCGCCTGGATGGTGCTCGACCACAACAGTGAGTTCGCGGTCACCCCGGAGCCGCCGACCGTCATGCTGGCCGGCTTGGGAGCGGGCTGCTTCGTCGCCTGGAGATATCGCCGCGGGCCGCGGGTCGCAGGCCGCCTGGCCCGTCGGAAGCATGGCGTCAGCCAGGCCATTGGAGCGTTTCTCGCGGCCTTCCTCGGCCAGATCGCCCTGTACGGCTTCGTAGGAACGGCACTCGCGGGCTAGCGCGGCGTGGGCTGGCCGGGCTCGCGTCACGCGCGCCGAAGCCCCCGCGGCGGGACGGCATTGGGGGCAACCGCATTCCGGGCGTGCCGCGGGGCGGCGTCCGCGTGTATCGTGGGCAGTCGGGGCCGGACACGCCGCGAGGCCGCATGGGGTCGTGCTCGTATCGGCCCCGACCGTCTGCCACAATCCCGTGCGGGGAAGCTTCCCGCCCGGGCCGCGGGGCGGCGGTTGCCGAAACGTCGCGCTCTCGAACAAGATTTTCGGATTCCGATGCCTCTCGCCGCTCCCTTGGTCGTCCTGGTCGCGGTCTTCGCCCCCCACCCAGACGGTGGTATCCGGGCGTTTCATCTCGACCCGGTGGCGGGCACGCTCCAGGCCACGGCGGCCACCGGCGACTGCGCCAATGCCTTCTTTCTCGCGTTGGCCCCCGACAGACGGACCGTCTATTCGCTCACCGCCGGGAAGTTCGGGGCCGCCGATACCGAGGAGGTGATCGCCTGGCGACTCGTCGATCGGACGGGCCGGCTCGAAACGCTCGGCCGCCGACCGACGCGGGGCGCGGCCACCTGCTTCGCGGCGACCGATCCCGCGGGCCGCACGCTCCTGCTCGCCCATTACGGCGGCGAGACGATCGCCACGCTCCCCCTGGCCGCCGACGGCAGCCTGGCCGGTGATCCGCAGGTCTTGCGCCACCGCGGCCGGGGAGCCGATGCCTCGCGGCAGGACGTCCCTCACCCGCATGCGATCATTCCCGCGCCGTCGGTCGCGAACGGGCCGCAATTCGTTTACGCGGCCGACCTGGGCGCCGATGCGATCTTCGCCTATCGGCTCGACCCGGGGACCGGCGGACTCGTCGCCGCCGTCCCGCCGCTCGTGAGGACGAGGCCGGGCGCCGGCCCGCGGCACCTGGCGTTTCATCCCGACGGTCGGCGGCTGTACGCCATCAACGAACTCGACAACACGGTCGCCGCCTACGACTTCGATGCCGCCACGGGCGGGCTCGCCGAGCGGCAGGTCGTGTCGACGCTGCCGCCGGACTTCACGGGCACGAACTCCACTGCCGACGTGAAAATCCGCCCGGACGGCCGGTTTCTCTACGGCACGAACCGCGGCCACGACAGCA
This sequence comes from Pirellulales bacterium, assembly GCA_044368305.1. GTDB lineage: Bacteria > Planctomycetota > Planctomycetia > Pirellulales > UBA1268 > QWPN01. The sequence goes on along the minus strand of JBIPLS010000070.1, from coordinate 4,289 downwards.
TCGCCGTGTTCCGCATCGGTGCCGACGGCCGGCTCGGTCTCGTCGAAATCGTGCCCAGTCGCGGCGCCGGCCCGCAGAACCTGGCCATCACGCCGGACGGGACCATGCTCCTGTGCGCCAACATGCCCGGCGACACGCTGGCGGCCTTCCACATCGACGGTGACACAGGCCGGCTCGTCGGCGTCGGCGAACCGGTGGGCGTCCGGAAGCCGTCGTGCATCGCTCTGGTGCCGTGAGGCTGCCACGAAACCGGGAGTTCCATGAAGGCATGATTCTCGACTCGCTTTCTCTCTGGCGCCGCTACGCCCCACTCCACCCACGGCTGGCCCTCGGTTTCACCTTTCTCGAGCACCTGCCGCCCGACGCGGCCCTCGGCCGGCACGACGTCGACGGCGACGCCGTCTACGCGTTGGTGCAGCGGTACCAGACCCGTCCGGTGGCGGAAACGCGGCTCGAGGCGCACCGGCGGTACATCGACATCCAGTATCTCTTGACCGGCCAGGAGGTGATCCACTGGACGCCGCTCGAGGCCCTTGCGGAGGCGACGCAGCCCTACGACTCCGTGACCGACGTGGCGTTCTACGCATCGGTGGCCGACATGGTGCCGCTCCTGCTGCGGGCCGGCAGGTTCGCCATCCTCTTCCCCGACGACGCCCACGCCCCGAGTTGCGCCTGGGGCGACCCCGCCGAGGTGCTCAAGGTGGTGGTCAAGGTGGCGGTCTGATCCGGCCCCGGACGCCCGTGGCGGCTGCGGCACGCGTCCCAGGCCGGCACCCTTCCCGGCCGGAATGGGCCCGTGCGTCCGCCGGACCGCCGGCTGCGAATACACTTGGCTGCTTAGCCGAGGCGTAAGCCGCTCTCCCCCGTCTGCGAGGCTCCCATGAGCCGCCATGCCCGTCTTGCCGCCGTGTCGCTCTGCCTGACACTTGCACCCACGGCTGCTCGTGCCGTTCCGCCTTCGGGTCCACGGGCCCGTACGATCGAGTCGCTCTCGCCGGAGCAGGCCCGCCGGCTGGTGGACGAGACACAGGGGCCGAATCTGGTTCTCCCCGGCCTCACCGCGCTCGACGCCGACACCGCCCGGGCCCTGGCGGAATACAAGGGCAACGTGCTGCTGCTCAACGGCCTGAAGAGGCTCGATGCCGCCGCCGCCCAGGCCTTGGGAACGTACGAGGGCGGCCATCTCTACCTCAACGGCCTGACCGCCATCGACGCCGATACCGCCCGGGCGCTCGCGGCGGCGCCGCGTGTCCTGCTGGCCGTGGACGGCCTGGTCGGGCTCGATCCCCACACCGCGCGACTGCTCGCGGGATTCAAGGGCGTGCGGCTGACGCTCAACGGCCTAGAGAGCCTGGACGCCGACACCGCCCGGGCACTCGCCGCCTATGAAGGCGAGGAGTTGCACCTGAACGGCCTGAAGAAGCTGGGAGACGATGTCGCGGAGGCGCTCGCCGCGTGCGGCTGCCGCGGCATCACGCTCGGCGGCCTGGCCACCATCGACGAACTCGCCGCCGACCGGCTCGCGGAGTATCGGAAGGGCTGGCTGTCGCTGCCCAGGGTGATGGCCGCGCTGGGCCGCGGGGTGCCCCTCACGCCGGCGACAGCCAGGCTGGTGTGCGGCTGTGCGAACGGTCCGGAGCGGGCGGTGGAACTCGGCAACGTGGTCGCCCTCGACGCCCGGGAAGCGGTGGAGATCGCGGGCATTCTCGCCACCGCCAAGGGCAGCCTCTCGCTCCCCCAACTCAAGAAAATATCCCCCAAGGCGCTGACGGCCCTCGCCCGCAAGGAGAACCTGCTCATCCCGCCCATCGAGAGGCTGGAGTTCATCGCGGAGCCGGACGGCAGCCCGACCGAGGACTTCGTGATCCCCGAGGGATTCGAGTCGCGGCAAAAGAAACTCGAGATCGAGCGCGACGGCCCCAGGTTCAAGCCAATACCGCTGCCGCGGTAGCGACGCACGTGCTCCCGGCACCCCGCGGGCACCCGCAACAGCCGGCGGAGTAGACTCGGGCGGCTCGCAAAACCGTATCCAGCGGGCCATCCGCCCGGCACGGCGTCGGCAGGCTGGCCGCGCGTTCCGCCGGGAGATACCGTCACCATGCTCGCCTCGCGTCCGACTTCATCGCAGTTCTGGCTGGCGAGTTGGGCCCTGGCCCTCGGATCGTGCCTGGCGGCGGAGCCGGCTGCCGACGACGCGGCCGTCAGGGCTCCGCCCGGATTCATCCCGCTCTTCAACGGCAGGGATCTCGCCGGCTGGCACGGCATGCCGCACGTCAGCCCGCGGGACCTGGCCGCGATGCCGGCGGACGAGCGGGCGCGGAATCTCGCCGCGTGGAACGACGACGTCGCCCGGCACTGGTCGGTCGAGAACGGTGAACTCGTCAACGACGGCCAGGGCGCGTATCTCACCACGGACGCGGAGTACGGCGACTGCGAACTCGTGCTCGAGTACCGCACGGTGGCCCAGGCCGACAGCGGCGTCTACCTGCGTGGCACGCCCCAGGTGCAGATCTGGGACACGACGCGGGAGGGGGGCAAGTGGAACCTCGGCGCCGACAAGGGCTCGGGCGGCCTGTGGAACAACGGCGCCGGCAAGCCCGGCAAGGATCCGCTCGTGCACGCCGACAAGCCGTTCGGCGAATGGAACACGCTGCGGATCATCCAGGTCGGCTCGCGAACCACCGTCTTCCTGAACGACGCGCTCGTGGTGGACCACGCGATCATGGAGAACTCCAGGGACAGGGCGACGCCGCTGCCCGCCCGTGGGCTGATCCAGCTGCAGACGCACGGCGGCGAGATCCGTTGGCGAAACGTCTTCATCCGCGAGATCCCTGCCGCGGAAGCCAACGCGCTCTTGACGTCCAAGGGCGGGGCTGGATTCGTCTCGCTGTTCGACGGCAGTTCGCTCGCGGGATGGGCCGGGGCCGTCGACGACCATGAGGTGATCGACGCCGCGATCCGCTGCAAGCCCGGCCGACGCGGCGTTCTGCGGACGCGGGACGAGTTCGGGGATTTCGTCGCGCGACTGGAGTTCCGGCTGCCCCCGGGGGGCAACAACGGGCTGGCGATCCGCTATCCCGGCACGGGTGATCCCGCGTACACGGGCATGTGCGAATTGCAGGTGCTCGACGAAGGGGCTGACAAGTATGCCGCGCTCGATCCCCGTCAGTACCATGGCTCGGCCTACGGCATGGCGGCGGCTGCCCGCGGCTACCTGCGGCCGGTCGGGGAATGGAACTTCCAGGAGGTGACCGTCACGGGCTCCCGGATCCGGGTGGAGCTCAACGGCACGGTGATCCTCGACACCGATCTATCGGCGGTCACCGAGTTCCTGGCCGACAAGCCGCACCCCGGCAAGGATCGCCCCCGCGGCTTCTTCGGCTTCGCGGGCCACGGCGACGCGGTCGAGTTTCGCAACGTGATGCTGAAACAATCGGACGCCCGGACGCAGGACGCCCAGCCCTGACGGCCCGGAGCAACCTCTTGGGCTGCGCCGGTCAGTCGCACGTTCAGCGGGCACGCGTGTCGTCGCTGCTGCACCGGACACGGCCAACGCGACGGAAAGCACTTTGGGTTCATCGGGGTGTTCCGTGGGTGCGCCGTCCCCGGGCTTGGCGCCCGGGGCTCCATGAACCGGCGCGTGGCCCTGCCCCCATGAAGCCCTCGGCGCGAGCCGGGGGATCCGCGGGGCTTTTTGCGCGACCACGGCCCAGGTTACGTGCGCGGCGTATTCCACGTGATGGCCCACGGAAATCCCTGATGGGCCGAACTCTTGCCCCGCAAACGGCCGACATGCCCCCAAATCGCTAGCTGCTCCTGCGGGAACTGCATGCCGTCCGTCACATTCTCGTCGCCGGCGCCCGCGCAGCAAGCCCGCGAGGCCCGTCACCGCCGCCACCCCGCCGAGCGCCAGCGTGCCGGGCTCGGGCACCGAGACGAGTTTGATCACCTCGCCCGCGGTGGTCAGCACGTACAGTTCCCCGCTGTCGTCCTCGCCAAAGCCGAGCGGGGCCCGGCCACCAGGGGTGGAAAAGCCACGATCGTCCGCGCCGATCGTGAGTTCGCGGATCGTGTCATCGGTCAGATCGAGCGCGAACAACCTCGGCGGGAAGTCGATCGGCGCGGAACCCAAAGGACAGCCCGGCCAATGACGCTTCCGCAAGCGTCGCCCGACGGATGAGCGGCTCGTGAACGGGTTGCTCCCGCATTCCAAGGCTGCCCTGGCCCGGAAAGCGGCGCCCTGGATCGGCCGCTTTCCCCCCTGAAGCGGCGTTTTTCTCGCGTCGGCG
>JBIPLS010000208.1:0-4577 GCA_044368305.1 Pirellulales bacterium | reverse complement strand
CAGGGGGATTGACGGTCGAGACGCTGGCGGCGGCCGCGGAATGCGGTCCCGACGTGATCGCCGTCCGCTCGGCGGCCTGCGTCGGCGGACGGTTCGGTGCCGTATCCAGGAAACTGGTCGCGCGGCTTGGTAGACTTTGCGACCCGGCGGGCGGACGTTCCCCGACGGAGCCACCGGAGGCGGGACGTGAAATCGTTGGAAGTGCGGGTGCCCCACACCCTGGACCGTGACGAGGTGCGGCGGCGGCTCGACACGGCCATCGCCCGGGCACGCGACGAATATGCCGAAAAAGTGGGTGATATCGACGCGGCTTGGGAGGGCGAGGATCGGCTGGCCATCGCCCTGACGGTGATGGGTCTGGACATCGACGGTCAGGTGGAGTTGTACGAGGCCGAACTCGTGGTTCGCGTCGAGGTTCCGGCCATGGCCGGCCTGTTCGCCGGCCGCATCAAGGACGGCATTCAGGAGCGGCTCGGCGGCTTGCTCGCCGGTCGGCCGTCATGACCGGGCCGGTGGCGCCACCGTTGGAGTCGCGACGATTGGGCCGATCGGGCCGAGGGCGACGAGTTTGTCCCGCGACCGTCGCCGCCGCTGCCGATGCTCTCCAGGGAATCCACCCATGATCCGTCTTCCGCTCCCCGACCGCCTCCCGTCATTGATCCGCCCGCGGGCTCGCTGCGGCGTGATCCTCGCCCTGCTCGCGCTGGCGCTCGCCGGGCGGCTTGCGCCCGCCCAGGACGCGCCGGGCGTGCCGGCGGACGACCCGTTCGCCGACGAGCTCAACCCGTTTCGCCGCGAGCGGCCCGGCACGCCCGCTCCGCAGCCGCGGACGCCGCCCGCCGACACGAGCCGGGACACAGCCAAGCCGCCGCCGCGGCTGCCGGTGCCGTTTCCAGAGACCACGGTTCCTGGTGAGCCCGCCGAGCCGCGGCCCCGGGAACGGGCGCGGGTCGAGCCCCGGCCGTCCGGCCGGGATCGTCTCGAGTCGCGGGAGGATTGGGAGCCCACGCCCGCCGAGAAACTCGTCGCCGAGGCCGAGCAACTCGACACGAAGGGTGACCTGGAGGGGGCGCGGGGCAAGCTCCGGGAGGCCATCCGGCTCGACCCGAAGCTGACCACCGCCCACCTGGCGCTCGGGGTCGTGTCGCGGCGGCTGGGCGATTTCGAGGGCTCCGTCGATGCGCTGTCGCGCGGCCTGGAGATCGACCCGGAGGATCCCGAGTTGTATCTGCGGCGCGGCATTGCGTGGTTCCATCTCGGCCTGTTCGGTATCGCCCTGGAGGATTTCGAGGACGCAGCCGGCATCGCCTACGACGACCCCCGTGCAGAACTGTGGCGCGGGCTGACGCTCATGGAACTCGACCGGCCGCTGGAGGCGATCAATGCCTACGCTTCGGCGATCCGTCGGGACCGGACGTTCATGCTCGCCTACCTCAATCGGGGCCTCGCCTACCTGCAGACGGAGCAGCCGCGGAAAGCCGAGTTCGACTTCGACCAGGCGATCCGCCACGATCCGCGGGACGTTCGCGGCTGGTTCAACCGTGGCGTGGCCCAGGCCCAGCAGGGCCGGTTTCGCGAGGCGGCCGCCTCGTACGCCGAGGCGCTGAAACGGGATCCGCGGTACGAGCCGGCGCGGCGGAATCTGGATTCCATCCGCGGCCGCCAGGGCGCCGGCCGGCCGTGAGCCGGTCGCGCCGGCCGCTGGCCGGCCGCTTCCGCCTTTAGCAGGCTGTTCGCAGCGCGGGCCGCGTCACTCAGGCCCGGCCCCGGGTGGCGGTGGCGCTGACACGTGGAGCCGTTCGGCCTCGATCCGCCAGGCGAGGCCGAGCGGGGCAACGATCGCGTCGAGCAGTGCGTCCCGCGATGCATCGCGGACATCAACGCGGACGATCTCCGCGGCCGCGACGCCCCGGGCAGCGAGGGATTCGCGGTCCAGGGCGAGGGCCAGGCCGAACCGGCCGGCGACCGTGGTCAGCAGTTCCTCGAGCGGCGCGGCGGCGCGAAGCGAAAAGGTCTCTGTGCCGGGCCTCATGTCTCGGGGCCGCGGTTGCGGCCGCTTCGTCACCTCCCGTGGCGGTGGCAGGTCAGCATCGAGCGGCACGATCTCGCCCAGCACCTCACCGGCGCGGAACCGCCAATCGACCCGGCGATCGAAATGGGCGAGCACGAGGTCGATCCGCTCGGCCCGGCTCATCTCCGGCAGGGTGGCGGCCGGGAAGTGGTCGTGGGGCAGTTGATCGATGCCGTCGAGCGTGACGCCCGCCTCGGCCGCCACGGCGGCGGCGAGGTCGCGGGGCCGGGCAGCCTCGGGCCACGTCCACTGCGACCGCTTCCGCAGGGCAGCTCGCGCGGCGGCGGGCAGCCGGGCGAGGTTGCGTTCGCGGGCATCTTCCGCCCGTTCGCAGATGCCGCGCTGCGATCTCGGCACGAGCCGGATCGACGACGCGAGCACCGCCACCTCCGCGTCGGCCTGCGCCGCGGCCGTGGCGAGCGCCTCGCGGAGCGGCTCGCCGCGGCAGTCGAGCGTGATCGAACGGTCGGGGTCGAGCCGGCGATCGACGATCACGGGCATGCCGGCGAGCGGCGCGGCGCGGGCGGCCCACTCGCGGAGCGGAATGGCCTTCCATGAGGCCCGCACGGGATCATCGAGGCCGGCGGCGGCGGCAAAGGCCGGGCCGAAGCACAGCGCGGCGACCTTGCCTGCCGCGGCGACGGCCGCGGCGGTAGTCTGGCGGGTGGCAGCGGGCGAAAAAGCCATGGGCCCGGTCCGGTAAGCGGTTTTCCAGAGGATACCGTCGCGGTGCCGGTGGCGGGCAGCCCGAAAGCCAGGCGTGGGAGGAGTGACAGCCCGTGGTGGATGAACGGCCGATCGTCGTGCTCGGGGCCGGGATCAACGGGGCGGCCCTGGCCCGCGAACTCGCGCTCTCGGCGGTGCCGGTGGTGGTGATCGATGCGGCGGACCTGGCGAGCGGATCCACCGCCTGGTCCACGCGGCTGATTCATGGCGGCCTGCGGTATCTCGAGTATGGGGAGATCGGGCTCGTGCGGGAGAGCCTGGACGAGCGCGACCGGCTGGTTCGCCTGGCGCCGCACCTGGTCGAGCCGCTGCCCTTCTACCTGCCCGTGCGCGGCCGGTGCGGCGGCCTGGCAGCCGCGGCCGCCAGGCTCCTCGGACTCGAGCGGCTGGCGGACCGGTGGCGACCGACGCGGGGTCGCGGCAGCTGGACCGTCGGCGTCGGGCTGTCCCTCTACGACCTGCTGGCGGCCGGGTCGGGGTGGCCGCGGCACCGCACCGTGCGGGCCGGAGGAGCGGGACTGCCGCAGGTCGATGCCGCGACGTATCCGCTGGGCTGCACCTACGCCGACGCGCAACTGCTCTATCCCGAGCGCTTCACTGTCGAACTGCTGGTCGATGCCCGCCAGGCGGCGATCGCGGCGGGCACCGCCTGCCGCGTGTTCACGCATCGCAAGGCCGCGTTCCGGGCGGACGGTGTGCTGTGCTTGGCCGGTGGCGATGGCGATGGCGAGGTCGAACTGCGTCCGCGGGCGATCGTCAACGCCACCGGAGCTTGGGTCGATCGCACGCTCGCGACGTTGTTCGCCGTGGCACCGGAGCCCGAAGGGCGGCTGATCGGTGGCACCAAAGGCAGCCATCTCCTGCTGCGATCGCCGCCGTTGCGGGCCGCGCTGGCCGGACACGGAGTATACGCGGAGGCCGACGACGGCCGCCCCGTGTTCGTGCTCCCCTTCGGCGCCGACCTGGTCCTCGTGGGCACGACCGACATCCCGTTCACGGGCGACCCGGCCGCGGCGCGGGCCGACGACGCCGAGATCGAGTATCTGTTGGGAGCGGTGGCCCGGCTGTTCCCCGCCTGCGTCTCCGGCCGCGGGGCGGTGCAGCAGCACTACTGCGGCGTGCGACCGCTCCCGGCGGCGGCCGCGGCCCGCGGGCTTCGTGCGCCCGGGGCGGTGACCCGGCGGCACATGCTGGTGCCGCACCCCCGGGCGCCGCTGCCGACCTGGTCGATCGTCGGCGGTAAGCTCACCACCTGCCGCAGCCTCGCGGAAGCCGCGGCAGCGGAGGTGCTCGGCAGGCTCGGGCTCCCGGTGCGCGGGTCGTCGCGGGAACGGCCGCTGCCCGGTGCGTGCGACGCAAAGACGCGGCCCGCGGTCGCCCTGGCCGCGGCGGAGTCGCTCGCGGCGGCCGGGATCCCCGATCCCGCGCCGACCGCGAATCGGCTGGTGGCGCTCTTCGGAGCCCGCGGACCCGCGGTGGCCGCCGCGGCGGCCACGCGGCCGGGCGTGCTCCGGGGCGTCGGCCTCCCCCGGGCGGCCGTCGAGTTCTGCGTGCGGGAGGAGTGGGCCCGCAGCCTCGACGACGTCGTCGAGCGCCGGCTGATGCTGGCCTTCGACCCGCGGCTCTGTCGGCCCGCGATCGAGGACACCGCTCGCGTCCTCGCCGACCTCGGCCTGCTATCGCCCGCCGCGGTGGGCGGCGCGACCACGGCCTGCATCGACCGGCTCGCCGCGCGGCACGGCAGGCGGGTGCCGACCGACACCGTGGACATTCCTGCGGA
>JBIPLS010000207.1:0-4579 GCA_044368305.1 Pirellulales bacterium | reverse complement strand
GAAGATCCGCGCCCGGCCGCCGGTCGCATCGCGGAGCGCCGAGAGATTCGGCCCGAGCGGGGCGGCCTCGGGCTTGAAGAGGATCTTCTCCGGCCCGTAATGATCGAGGAGCGCGACGCAGGCGGACTGCGGGATCGGCTGGCCGACGTAGCCGGAGGCATCCTGCACGACCAGCGGCAGCGACACGCTGTCGGCGATGCCACGGAAATAGTCGACCACGGCGGCGGGCGGCAGCCGCACCGTCATCGGCGGAACCGCCATGACAGCGTCGCAGCCCGCCTTCTCGGCGGCGATGGCCTGCGCCCGGGCGACGCTCGCGCTCTCGGCCCCGACGCTCATGAACACGCTGCCGCGGCCGGCCGTGAACTCCACGAGCCGCTCAACGAGCCGCACCCGTTCGTCGGCGGAGAGCCGCGTCACTTCCGACACCATGCCGGTGCCGAGGCCGTCGGCGCCGACCGAAAACATCCAGTCGATCTCGCGGCGGAGGTCGGCCTCGTCGATCCGGTCGGCCTCGTCGAACGGCAGGTGGACGATCGGGAGCACCCCGGAGAGCGGGCGGCGGGCGGGACGGCGATCGGTGGAGGGCGTGCTTGCCATGGGGGTGCTGCCGATGTCTACCAGTCGCCGACGCTGCCATCCTTGTAAAACACCCGCTGCGGCAGCTCCTGCTGGAACGGATGTTTCTCCACCTCGTCCTCGTCGATTTCGATGCCGAGACCCGGCCGCGTGTTGGGCCGCACGATGCGGCCCGCCTGCTCCACCACGAAGCCCTCGCTGACGACGTCCTGCCGCCACGGCACGTCGGCATGGACCGTCTCGCAGATGACGTAACTCGGCTGCGAGAAGCCGAACTCGAGCGACGCGGCCGTGCTCACCGGGCCCTGCGGGTTGTGCGGGGCGAGCGCCAGCCGGTGGGCCTCGGCGAGCGCCGCGATCCGGCGGGCCGACGAGAGGCCGCCGCAGTGGGTGATGTCGAGCTGGCAGACGTCGCAGGCTCCCGCCGCGAAGAGCCGCGAGAACTCCTGCAGATTCGTGATCCGCTCACCCGTGGCGATGGGTGTTCGGCAGGAGGTCTTGATGTCCCGGAGCCCCTCGATGCTCTCCGGCCAGCACGGCTCCTCCAGAAAGTAGAGCCCGTACGGATCGAGCACCTTCGCGAACTGAAGGCCCATCGCAGGCGAAGGCCGGGCGTGGCAATCGACCATGATGTCGATCGATTCGCCGACGGCCTCGCGCATCGCGGCCACGGCCTGCTCGGCGGCCCGCAGGGCCTTCAGGCCCTCCAGCGGCATCGTCGGCGGCACGGCCATGCTCTTGAAGGCGGTAAACCCGTCGGCAACGGCCGCCCGCGCGAGATCGGCGAACCGCTTGGCGTCGTCGGCCGCGGTCTCGTAGAAGTCTTCCATGGTGCCGCCGCCCAGGTGGCAGTAGGTGCGGATGTGGTCGCGGACGGGGCCGCCCCAGAGCTTCGAGCACGGCATGCCGGCCACCTTGCCGAGAATGTCCCACAGGGCGAGGTCGATGCCGGCGATGGCGGTGGCCCGCTCGATGCCGTGGCCGTGCCAGAAGTGCTGGCGGACCATCATTTGCCAGAGGTGCTCGATCCGCGTGGGATCCTCGCCGACGATCAGCGACGCCAGATCCTCGACCGCTCCCACGATGCCGCGGGTGTGCCATTCGAGCGTGGCCTCGCCCCAGCCCCAGAGCCCCGGCTGATCGGTGACGACCTTCACGAACACCCAGTTCCGCATCCGGGCGTTGCAGACGTGGGTTTGAACGCGGGTGATTTTCATCGGCGGGCAGTCTATTTCAAAAAAACCGTCATGTCACTATGGTGAGCCTTCATGAGTTCGACTGCGCCGACACCGCATGCCACCTTCACCGGCCTGGTCGGCCTGGCCCGCTCGGAGATCACGCCTCCGCCGGGCATCTACTGCCGCAACTGGGGCGCGGCGGTGCACGACACGGCCCAGGGCATCCACCGGCCGCTCTTCGTCACGGCCGTGGCGATCCGCGACGCGGCCACCGGCGGGCCGCTCGTGCTCCTCGACACCGACCTCGGCTGGTGGGCCAACCTCGCCTACGAACGGGCGTTTCGCCGGCGCGTGGTGGCGGCCCTCGGGCTGCCGGAGGAGCGGTTGCTTTCCTGCGTGACGCACACGCACTCCGCCCCCCCGCTCTGCGCGCCCGAGCCGCACTGGCAGGGGGGCGACCTGCTCGCCGCCTACCTGGCCCACGTCGAGCAGGCGATGGTGGCGACGGCGCGGCAGGCGATGGCGGCCTGCGAGCCGGCCACGATCGAGTGGCACCGCGGCCGCTCGAGCCTCGCCGCCAACCGCGATCTGCCCGATCCGACCCCGCCGGCCGGCCGGCGGATCGTGTGCGGCTACAACCCCGCCAACGCCGCCGACGATACGCTCGTCGTGGCGCGGATCACGAGCGGCTCGGGCAGGCCGCTCGCCACGATCGCCAACTACGCCTGCCACCCGACCACGCTCGCCTGGGAGAACGACCTCGTCTCTCCCGACTTCGTCGGTGAGATGCGGACGACGATCGAGGCGGCGGGCGCGGGCCTCGGCCTCTTCCTGCAGGGAGCATCCGGCGAACTTGCGCCCCGCTATCAATATGTGGGCGATCCGGCCGTGGCCGACGCCCACGGCCGCGAGCTCGGCCATGCCGTGCTGGCGACGCTGCATGCGATGGAGCCGCCCGGACAGCGGCTCGTCTACGACCGCGTGGTCGAGTCGGGCGCGCCGCTGGCCACGTGGCGGCGGGAGCCGGTGCCGCCGACGCCGCGGTCGACGTCACTCGCCGGGATCCGCCGCACGGTCGATCTCCGGCTCAAGGACTGGCCTTCCGCGGCGGAGCTCGCGGCACAGTTCGCCGCCTGCACCGACAGGCCGATCGCGGAGCGGCTGCGACGGAGGCTGCGGATCCGCGAGGCCCTCGGCGACGGGGCGACGTTTCCGTTCGAGCTCTGGGGCTGGCGGATCGGCGAGGCGATCGTGCTGGGCACGATGGCCGAGGCCTATTCGTCGATTCAGCGGAACGTCCGGGCCGCGTTCCCCGACCGCGAGGTCGCCTGGCTGAACCTCGTCAACGGCTCGGTCGGCTACCTGCCCCCCGAGCCGCTCTACGACGTCGACGTCTACCAGGCCTGGCAGACGCCCTTCGACCGCGGCAGCCTCGAAAGGCTCGAGTCCGCGGCGATCGCGCTGGGCCGGGAACTGCTGGAGAATTAGGGCCGGGACCCGGCTTCACCCTGCAGGCCGGCGATCGGCGTGCGGATCATGAACAGCCCGCCGCCGCCGGGCAGGCCGGCGTCCTGGTCGAAAAACACGGTGCCCAGCAGGCGGCGATCGATCTGCACCGTCCGCGGCCAGCCGCCGCGCGGCGCCTGAATCGCACGGCCCTTGTCGTAGATCGTCGCGGCATGGGGCCAGTCCCACGTCCGTCCGTCGTCACGGGAAATCACCATCTGAAAGCCGGTCTCCGGACAGTGCTTCGCGTCCGCCAGCAGCTGGTAGCGGATCGTCGTGTGAACGATCCATCCATTGTCCAAGACGGTGAGATCGAACGGGCAGCCGTGATTCAAGAAGCCGAAGGCATACAGGGGCTGCCAGGTCTTCCCCCCGTCGGTGGACCGCAGGCCGTTTTCCCGCTTGTTGGAGGTTCCGCCGCTGACCAGCGTTCCGTCGGCCGTGCGGACCATCGGGACCATACCGGCATGCCGCACGTCGTCGAGCGGCTCGGCCTTGCCCGACGTGCGGTCGTACCGGATGGCCCGGTTCCACAGCGAGAAGATCCACGTGTCGTCGGCCAGCTCCAGAAAGCCGTACCGGTGGCAGTCAAAGATGGTCGTGGCCGAGAGCGGCACGGCCTCGGGAGCCGACCAGGTCATGCCGTGGTCGTCGCTGATGCTGAACCACGGAGAACGGCCGCGGCCGTCCACGGGGCCCGACCAACTGAGCACGATCCGCCCGTCACGGAGCCGGTTCAGGCCGCCCGGGAAAACGGAAGCCGTCCCGTCCGCGAACGGTGTCAGCGGCAGCGGCTCGCCCCACGTCTTGCCGCCGTCGGATGAACGGCAGAGCCTCATGTCCGCCGCCAGGCGTTTGCCCCGACTGTAGACGACGAGCACGTCGCCGTTGCCCGCCACACACGCCGAGGGATGGACGGAATCCCCGGAGATCGTGTCGATGCGAACCGGAGGCTCGGCCCCCGGGTCCGGTGCGGGCACCTCCTGGGCCGCGGCGTCCGGCACGCCGCATGCCTGACCGAGGCAGACCAGCAGGACCGACCACAGGAGGCGACTCGGCCTTCCTCCCGCCGCGCTCAATCGCTCCATCGCCACCTCGAGCCCCGCATGTTCGGTTCATCCGGGTTTTCCGTGGCTCCGCCGTCCCCGGGCTTGGCGCCCGGGGCTTCATGAAGCGGCACGTGCCCACGTCCCCATGAATCGGGGTAGGGAGGCCCGATTGGGTTCGGGCCCCCCTCCCGCCGAACCGTGCTGGCGGATCTCCCGCACACGGCTCTCCGGTTGATGGTTTTACCTCCGTGAGGATTGAACGGCCGC
>JBIPLS010000206.1:0-4603 GCA_044368305.1 Pirellulales bacterium | reverse complement strand
CCACGTTGAAGGAGAACGTCCGCGGCGTGAAGCCGCGGGTGCGCGACTCCGGCACCTTGGCGAACAGCTGGCGGACGTGGTCGAAGACGCCCGTGTAGGTGGCCGGCGTCGAGCCCGGCGTGGAGCCGATCGCCTCCTGATCGACGAGGATCACGCGGTCGATCGCGTCGAGGCCCTTGACGGCGGCGTGCCGGCCCGGCTGCTCCCGGGCGGCGTGGAGCCGGCGGGCCGCGGCCCGCCACAGCACCTCGAGCACCAGCGAGGTCTTGCCGCTGCCGCTGGGGCCCGTCACCGCCGCCAGCACGCCGAGCGGGAAGCGGGCGTCGAGGCCCCGCAGCGTGCGGTGGGCGATGCCGCGAACTTCGAGCCAGCCGGCCGGCTCCCGGCGGCCCCGCGCGCGCTTCCGCTCCAGCACCGCGTCGCAGGCCCGCTTGCCGGCGAGATACGGCCCCGTGATGCTCGGCTTCATCCCGGCCAGCCGCGCCGGCGGCGCGTGGGCCACGATGTTGCCGCCCTCACGGCCGCTGCCGGGGCCGAAGTCGAGGGCCTCGTCGGCCGCGGCCACCACGTCGCGGTCGTGCTCCACGACGACCACCGTGTTGCCCAGGTCGCGGAGCTTGCCCAGGGCCGTGATCAGCCGATGCGTGTCCCGCGGATGCAGGCCGATCGTCGGCTCGTCGAGCACATAGAGCACGCCCGTCAAGCCACTGCCCACCTGGGCCGCGAGCCGGATGCGTTGCAGCTCGCCGCCGGAGAGGCTGCCGGCCGGCCGGGCCATGTCGAGATAGTCGAGGCCCACGTCCACGAGGAAGGCCACCCGCGCGGTCAGCTCGCGGAGCAGGTCGCCGGCGATCTTCTGCTCGTCGGCCGCCAGCGCGATCGCCGCCAGCTCCCGCTGCAGCCGCCCCAGCGGCATCCGCCCCCAGACGTCGAGCGGCCGGCCCCAGAGCGTCACGGCCGCGGCCACGTCGGCCAGCCGGCTGCCGCCGCACTCGCTGCAGGGCACCTCGTCCATAACGGCGTCGACCTTGCCGCGCAGGGCCGCGACCAGCCGGGCCGCCTCCTCGCAGGCGTTTTCCAGGCCTTTGAACTGGAAAGAGAATCGCCGCTCAGGCACGTCGATCCACCGCTCGCCCGTTCCCTCGAAGAGCACCCGCTGCTGGAGGCCCGAGAGGTCCGCCAGCGGCACGTCGATGGGCAAGCCCGCGGCGGCGCAGAGCGCCTCGAGCATCGCCCGGCCGAGCGGCTTGCCGGCCGGGCCCTGCAGCGACGGCCACAGATCCAGCGCGCCCGCGGCCAGCGAGAGCGACGCGTCGCGGACGAGCGCCTTGCGGTCCACGCCCGTGCGGGTGCCCAGCCCGTCGCAGCTGGGGCACCATCCCAGGGGACTGTTGAAGGAGAACTGCCGCGGCTCCAGCGGCTTGAAGCCGCGGCCGCACGCGGGGCAGGCGAGCCGGCGGCTGTGCACCTCGACCGGCCAGTCGGACTCGTCGGCGCCGGCCACCGCCCGGGCCACGAGCATCGTGCCGCCCCCGGCGTCCAGCGCCGCCTCCACGCCCTGCGCGAGCCGGCTGCGGCCCTGCGGGTCGGCCGTGAGGCGGTCGATGACGATCTCGATGCGGCTCTTCCGCTTGCGGTCGAGCACGGGCTTCTCGTCGATCCGCACCGTGCGGCCGTCGATCCGCACGCGGACGTGGCCGGCGGCCTGGAGCGCGGCGAACAAAGCCTCGGGGGCCTGGCCCACCTTGAGCTCCACCGGCGCGAGCAGGAGCAGCCGCGTGCCGGCGCCGTGCTCCAGGAGCCGCTCCACGGTCTGATCGACGCTCTGGGCACCCACGGGCGTGCTGCAATCAGGGCAGTGCATCCTGCCCAGCCGCGCCGCGAGGACGCGGAAGTGGTCGTACATCTCGGTGAGCGTGCCCACGGTGGACCGGGGGGTGCTGCCGGTGCCGCGCTGCTCGATGGCCACTGCGGGCGAGAGCCCCTCGATCCGCTCGAACAGCGGCTTGGGCACCTGGCCGACGAACTGCCGCGCATAGGGCGAGAGGCTCTCCACGTAGCGCCGCTGCCCCTCTGCGTAGAGGGTGTCGAAGGCCAGCGACGTCTTGCCGCTGCCGCTCGGGCCGCAGCACACCGTCAGCGCCCCGCGCGGGATGTCGCAGTCGACGTGCTTCAGGTTGTGGAGCGCTGCGCCGCGGATCGTGATCATCGGCGGGCCCGGGTCGCGGGACGACTTCGCGACCGTGGCGAGCATCGCCCGCACGGCCGCCGCGGGATCGGCGGCGGGCTTGCGGCGGATCGCCGGCCTGCGGGCCGGCCGCGCGGCCCGGGCGGCGGCGAGCAGAGGCCCGAGCGCCCGGCCGGTGTGCGAGGCCCGCACCTTCGCGACCTGCTCGGGCGTGCCGGCCGCCACGATCCGCCCGCCCCCCGCGCCCCCCTCCGGCCCGAGGTCGATCACCCAGTCGGCCCGCTTCACGACGTCGAGGTTGTGCTCCACGACCAGCACCGTGTTGCCCGCCTCCACGAGCCGCTCGAGCACGGCGAGGAGCTGCCGCACGTCGGCCATGTGCAGGCCCGTCGTCGGCTCGTCGAGGATGTAGAGCGTCTTGCCCGTGGACCGCTTGGCCAGCTCGCGGGAGAGCTTCACCCGCTGGGCCTCGCCGCCGGAGAGCGTGGGCGACGGCTGGCCGAGGTGCAGGTAGTCGAGGCCCACGTCGTGCAGCGTCTGCAGCTTGCGGGCGATGTCCGGGGCGTCGGCGAACAGCTCCAGGGCCTCGCCGATCTCCATGTTCAACAGTTCCGCGACGTTCTTCCCCTTCCAGCGGACCTCGAGCGTGTCCTTCGCGAACCGGGCGCCGCCGCACACCTCGCAGGTCACCCAGACGTCGGCCAGGAAGTCCATGTCGAGTCGCACCGACCCGTTGCCCTCGCAGGCCTCGCAGCGGCCGCCGGCCACGTTGAAGCTGAAGCGGCCGGCCTTCCAGCCGCGCTTCTTCGCCTCGGGGAGCATGGTGAACAGGCTGCGGATGTCGTCCCACACCTTCACGTACGTGGCCGGGTTGCTGCGTGGCGTGCGGCCGATCGGCGACTGGTCGATGACGATCACCTTGTCGAGCGCGTCGGTGCCGTGGATGGCGTCGAACTCGCCCGGGACCGCCGCCTCGCTGCCCAGCCGCCGCCGCAGCTCGGGCTCGAGCACGTCGCCCACCAGCGAGCTCTTGCCGCTGCCCGAGACGCCCGTCACGCAGACGAAGAGCCCCAGCGGGATCTCCACGTCCACGTTGCGGAGGTTGTTGTGGCGGACGCCGGTGAGCAGGAGCTTTTGCGGGCCGGGCGGCCGCCGGCGCTGCGGCACGGGGATCGACTCCCGGCCGGCCAGGAAGCCGCCGGTGACGCTCCGCGCGGCCTTGGCCACGTCCTCCGGGGTGCCGGCCGCCACGACCTCGCCGCCGCGCTTGCCGGGCCCGGGGCCGAAGTCCACCACCCAGTCGGCCGCACGGATCGTGTCCTCGTCGTGCTCGACGACCACCACCGTGTTGCCCTTGTCGCGGAGGGCCTCGAGGGCGCCGAGCAGTTTGACGTTGTCGCGGGCGTGGAGGCCGATCGAGGGCTCGTCGAGCACGTACAGCACGCCCGACAGCCCGGAGCCGATCTGCGCCGCCAGCCGGATCCGCTGGCTCTCGCCGCCGGAGAGGGTGGGCGCCTTGCGGTCGAGGGCGAGATAGCCGAGGCCGACCTGGTCGAGGAACGCGAGCCGGGCGTTGATTTCCTTGAGGAGTTCGGTGGCGATCACCCGCTGCGTGCCGTCGAACTCGAGGGCGGCGAGGAACTCCCGCGCCTCAGCGATCGGCAGGCCGCACAGCGCGTCGATGGACAGGGAGGCCCGGCGGCCCGCCGCCCATGCCGGCGCGGCCGTCGTGATCCGTACCGCCCGGGCCTGCGGCGCGAGCCGGGCGCCGCCGCAGACGTGGCAGGGCGTGACGCTCATCAGCTTCTCGAGCATGCGGCGGATGATCCCGCTCTTGGCGTTCCGCCAGCGGTTGGCCAGCAGGGCGCGGAGGCCCTCGAACTTCGTCCGCGCTCCCCGTTCAGCCCGGCCCCGCCGCCAGGAGACTTGGATCTCCTCCACGCCCGTGCCGTCGAGCCAGACCCGCTTCTGGGCCGCGGTCAGATCCTGCCAGGGCGTGTCGAGGAGCGTGCCCGCGGTCAGCTTCCGCTTCGCCTCGGCGTGCGCCGCCACGCCGGTGAGCAGCCGCCGCAGCCAGCGGGGCATGTCGCGGAAGCCACCGAGCACGCCGATGGCGCCCTTGCGCAGCGTCTTGCCGGGATCGGTGACCAGCTTTTCGGGGTCGATGCCGTAGATGTCGCCCAGTCCGTCGCAGGCCGGGCAGGCGCCCTGCGGGCTGTTGAAGCTGAAGAGCTGCGGTTCCGGCGTGTCGTAGCTCACGCCGCATGCCACGCAGGCGTAGCGGCTCGAGAGCACGAGGTCGGCGGCCTGCGCCCCCTCCGCCGCGACGATCACCCGGCCGCCGCCCGTCGCCAGGGCCAGGGCCACCGCCTCGGCCAGCCGGCTCCGCGTGGCGGCGGACGGCACCAGCCGGTC
>JBIPLS010000205.1:0-4614 GCA_044368305.1 Pirellulales bacterium | reverse complement strand
GGCAGGCACGACCCGCGAGTGAAAAAACGACGGGCCAAAAACTACCGATTGATGACAAAACCGCGGTCCGACTTGATGCAAGTCTTGGCGGCGCAAGCCTTGTCGCCTTAACTTCGTGCCATTCGTGTCAGCCACCTTTTTCCTGCCACGCCTCTGGATCAAGCGTGATCAGTATCAGGTTCGGACGTAGTCCGAACGCTGACCGGGCCGATGGCGGCGACCGGTCACGGAGGGATCGGGATGGTGTCCGCGTCCGGCGGAAAGTTGCCGTCGAGCATGATGTCGCCGACGTTGACCCGGTTGGTGCCCGGGTGGATGTAGCGGACCTCGGTGCGACCGAAGTGCCGCTCCATCTGCACGAGCTGCCACGGTCCGCCGTCGACGCGGACCATGCGCCGGGCGACGGAGATGCCGTCGAGCCGCGTGACCACGTCCCCGGGGGCGAGGCCGATTTGCCGCAGCGGCGAATCGAAATCGAGGCCGATGATCCGGGCGCCCCAGAACGTGATCTTCCTGCCTCCCTGGCGGATGAACATCCACTGGGCCCGGAAGTGGCCGCGGAGCGTCGGCGAGTAATAGATGTCGTCGCCGGCGAACGCGTAGGCATGGCCCGCGGCCGCCCCATGCTCCTTCACCTGCCGCGCCACCGGCCGGAAGTCGTCCACGGAGGCTGCCTCCGCGTCCGGCGGCGGCACCTCGTCGATCTCCTGGCCACGGGCCGTGGAAGCGAGCGCGAGCAGCATGACGGCGGCCAGCGGAACGAACGGTCGCGACGCGAACGCGGTGTGCATGGGAAAGATCCTCCGGAGAAGGGGCGATCGGGCCCGGCGCCGCCGCCCGACCGGTGCTCAAGATAGCCCAAGCCGCCGCCCGCGCTCAACCGTCGGCCAAGACGGGCGGCGGCGGAGGTTGGATCGGCCGGCCGCGACGGTCCGGAAGGAACAGGCCGCTCAGCGGGCGACGGGCAGCGCGTACGTCACCGGCGCGGCGGCCGCGATCAGCTCGGCCGCCCGCTCGTCGAGCCAAACCTCGATGTTCTCGTAGCCCGGGTCGAGGTCGTGGCCGTTGGGGGCCAGGTCCTTCCGGCCGCGGCTTTTCTCCCAGGCGTCGGGCATGCCGTCGGCGTCGGCGTCGGGGAACGGCTCGCCGGCATAGGCGTTGCCGTCGTCGGGAATCGTCAGCTTCCATTCACCGGTGCCGCCGAGCACCTCCTGCTGCAGCCGGCGATCGGTGCCGTCGTGCGGCAGGGCCCCGAACCGCGAGATCACCAGCGCCGCGTTCTCGGCCGCGGGGACGCAGGTGATGGCCGGCATGTCGAACGGGACGTCGACGAACTCCAGCTTCTCGGCGATCGTCCGCTCCGGCTGGTCGGCAGCCGTCCGCGCGCCCTCGACGGGCTGGGGCCTGCCGCGGAGGACGTGCTGGTCCTTCTTCTTGCCCTCGACCTCGCGGTCGATTCTGTTGTCGTGCCCCGTGCCGCCGAACGACCAGTTGTCCTTGACGAAGGCCCGGAATCCGCCGCCCCCCTGGATCGGCGGCCGCCGGCCGCCATGGGAGTTGACCCCGGCGAGATACACGTTGCCGACGACGTTGCCCCGCCCCCCCTGTGCCGAGAGCAGCGTGGGAAACTTGCGGTAGTTGTAGATCACGTTGCCGACGAACTCGATCTGCATGCCGGGGTTGTCGGGGTAGCCGCCGGGAACCCGCGAGTGGCAGTGGGTGTAAAAATTGTGGTGCAGCGAGAGCCGGTCGCAGCCGCCCATGATGAGGTGCGGTTCGCCGTGGTAAGGCTCGTCGGTGCCGCTCTCCGCGGCGTCGCCGAAGTGGCACCACTGCAGTGTCACGTCGCGAGCACCGTGCGTGATGTCGACCGCACCGTCCTGAAAAAACGACGCCGAGACGTGGTCGAGGACGACGTTGCGGGTCTCGGGCCGCGTGATCTCCACGAAGTCGGCCCCTGCCTTCGCCCGGCCGCGGTATCTGAGGAACCGCACCACGACGTCGTTGACGCCCGCCCCTCGGTAGCGGCCGATCGTGATCGGCGCGCCCACGATCGCCACGCCGTCGCCCGGTGCCGACTGCCCCGCCACGTAGGTGTGGGAGGGGATCTCCGCCGGCCGCTTGAGCTGGATCGTGCCGGCGACCGCGAACACCACGTAGCCGCCACCGGCCGCCTTGGCCCCGGCGAGCGCGTGGCGAAACTGCCCTGGCTCGGGCGGCTGGGCATCGTCCAACCGCGTGACGACGAACACGGGCTTCCCGCGGGCGTGCGTCGTGTCGGTACCGAAACCCTCCGCGCCCTTGAAAGCCGGCAGCGGCCCGTCGGCCTTGCCCGGGGCCGGCTGCTCGGTCGGCGGCGCGGCCAGGATCGGCAGGCACCAGAAGGCGAGGGCGAAGGCTGGACAGGAGATGTGCCGCGAGATCGACCGCATGGGAAGACTCCGAAAGACCCTGATACCACATGATGAGACTACCACTTGCCCGCGGCCCGCTGAACCAACAAGGCCCGGCCGCAAGCCGCCGTCAATCGGCCGCGCACTCCTCCAGCAGCCGGGCGTATTCGCGGCGGGCGTGGTCGTAGGCGTCGCGGGCGGCGGCCAGCTCCGCGGCCGCGTACGTCGGCTCCTTCGAGTTCCAGCACTGCTCGACGCCGTCCAGGCACCAGCGGGCGCTCGCCCGGCTGGCGCGGATCGGGCGGCCACCCACGATCACGAACACGGGGTTCGTGTGCGAGGACCGGGCGATCCGCATGGCCACCCAACTGCTGCGGTCGATCCGCACGTCGTCGAACACGAGGTCGTGCAGCGCGCCGTCGGCGACGATCTCCTTCTCAGCCACCGGCCGGGCGTTGACGACGAGTTCCACCTTCACGCGGCGGCTGCCGGGCTGGCGGGCGGACTCGATGTTCCAGGAGGACAGGCCGCGGCGGTCGGGCTTCGGCCGCGGCTCCTCGGGGAGGTAGGCCGCCACCGTCGCCGTCGCGGTCACGGCGGCCGGAGCATCCAGCCGCACCTCGCTGCCGTTCTCCCCCACGGCCGTGCCGCCGACGCGGAAGTCCATCAGGTGGCTGCCCCCTTCGGTCACGTAGGAGCGGCCCTCGCGGATGCCCTCGCACCAGTCGTCGTAGGTGAGCCGGCCGGAAATCTTCACGTAGGAGCGGCCGAGACCCACCCGCTCGCCGGTGATGCAGGGGAAATCGGTCTCGCCGCTGGCCCGCACGCGATAGCCGACGTTGAGCGTGTGGTACCACATGTTCAGCTCCGAGAACCAGTTCGTGTCCACGGTGGAGATGAAGTCCACGGCCGGCGTCGGGCGGCCGTCGGGCCCCTCGACGGTGTGCGTGACGTCCACGACGAACTCGTTGGCCCCGATCCCGTCGTACCGCGGGATCTCCAGATTCGGCAGCTCCTTGACCTTGACGTCGAGCCCGCTGCCGCTGTGCGCCGGGCCGCAGACCGCCCCCTGCTTCTTCGCCCACTTCAGGGTGTTGAGCCCGAGCGTGGGCCAGTGCGCCTTCGAGTCGCCGCCGGGGTAGATCTGGTCGCGCAGCCGCAGCAGGCAGAGGTGCCCCGACTTGTGCGAACCGAAGCCCGACACCTCCACGTCGTAGCGGAGGAGGTGGGGATGGGTGGACGCGGCGTCGTCGCGGCCGGTGAAGAACTGCTTCTGGTAGTCGAAGCACGGCCCCCAGGTGAGGTTGCAGCCCACCTTGAGGTCCTCGCCGAGGATCTGCCGCAGCATGTCGGGCGCGTGCACGCCCTCGGTCGGGTTCGTGTAGTGGGCGCAGCCGGCCGCGTGGATGTGATGGTCGCCCGACCACCAGGATCGGGCTGCCGGATCCACCCAGCGGGCGAGCCGGATCCGCACGGTCGCGGGCTCGGCGCCCACCCGGAAGTCGCTGCGGCCGATCAGGTATTCGGGGCCGCGGGAATACTCCACCGTGTAGTCGCCCGCCGGCAGCGGCACCGATTCGCCGCTCCGCCGATAGACCTGCGGATGGAAGAAGAAGTCGGGCGCGAGCCGCTTCGACTGGGTCGGGTAGACGTTGCCGCCGGCATCGCGGATCGTCAGGCCGGCGGTCGTCGGCCGGCCGTCGTGGTCGAGGATCTCGAACGTCGTGGGCACCGCAGGGGCGGCCTCGAAGACGACGTTCGTCTCCGAGCGGAAGCCGACGTCCTGCGTACCCTGGCCGACGTCGAACGAGATCACGGCGGCCCGCTTGCCGGCATCGCGGCTGTACACCTGGATGATCCGATATTCGAGCTCCAGGCCCGAGAGCGTCTCGGCCAGCGGCCGGCCGTCGAACATCCGCACGTCGCACCAGCGGTCACGGATCTCGGCCGCGCCGAGCTTCTCGACGGGCTCGGGATACTGTTTCGCGTGGACCGGCAGGCCCTGCGGGCTCGACACGCGCAGCCGCGCGGTCACGCCGGCTTCGTTGTGCACCTTGACGAGGAACTGCGTCCAGCCCTGCTCCAGGAGCCGCGGCCGCGCCGGCCCGGCCGCGACCTTGACCCGGGATTCGGGGTTGATGTGGACGCCCAGCAGGCAGAGCGGATCGAGAACCGCCTGCACGCCGGCCGCTACGGTCGCCTCGTCGGCGGCCCGCAGCGC
>JBIPLS010000069.1:0-15504 GCA_044368305.1 Pirellulales bacterium | reverse complement strand
TCGTCCTCTCCCGGCGGGATCACGATCACGACGCCGGGCTTGTGCTCGCTTTGCATCCGCTCGCGGGCTGTGGCGAACAGGGCCGCGTAGTCGATGGTCGGCCGGTCGGCCGGCGCGGCGCCGTCAGCGGCGGAGCGGCCGACGAACGGAAACCCGAGAACGGCTGCGGCGGCCGTGGTGCGGCCGAGAAACTCGCGGCGACTGGTCGTGCGCATGGGGTGGCTCCTGGGGGTGATCCACAGGGTTCGATGCGCCCGGGCGGCGGAAAGTTCCCTTGCTTTTTAGCAAGCCATGAAATCCCGTTCGACCAGGCCTGCGTCCCCGCGTGCATCCGCTGCCGTGCCGCGGGCGTCACGCCCCGACGGGTGGCACCGCGAACGTAAACCGGTTCTGCGGCGATTCGTTCCGCTGCCCGCGGGTCGGGGAGTAGTCGGAGACCCGGGCCGTGCCGTCGGCACGCATCTCGATGAGCCGCAGCCAGCCGTCGCCGCCCTGCGGCCGCATCTGAAAATTGACGAGCTGCTGCGAAATCTCCCGGCCGTGCGCCGCGGTCGCCAGGCGGCCGAGACCGTCGCCGAGCACGTGGCCGTTCATCGTGAGGATGAAGTTCTTGTGCCGGGAGACGAGCTGCCGCCACAGTTCCTCGCCGTCGTGCACGTCGTCGCCGAAGTTCTTGGCCACCCCGTAGGAGTGCGGGCTCCACCGCTGCCGATCCTTGAGCCGGTGCCAGTCGTACCGCGTGTCGTCGTTGTAGACGTAGACGTGGGTGAGCAGCACGACCTCGCGATCCGGATGGTCGCCGGCGACCTCGTTGGCCCAGCGGACGACGTCCTTTCGCGGGCCGAACTCGAGGCCGATGACGAGGAACTTCCGCCCTGCCGCCTCCATGAAGTGAAACGTGTTTTCGACCCGATCGGGTTCCTTGTCGTAGACGCCGCCCCAGCCGGGACGCCGGGACTGCGTGGCGACCGGGAACGTCTCGCTCAGCAGCGTCTCGCGATCGCGGCACTTGCCGGCCACGCTGTAGTCGTGATTGCCCGGCACCATGCAGTAGGGCATCTTCGCGTCGTCGAGCACCTGCATCGCGCGGCGGGCGTTCGCCCACTGTTCCGGTTCATTGGTGTTGGTGACGTCGCCGAGGTGAAACACCCCGGCGATCCGCCGCGGCCCCCGCTGCGAGACGATCCATTCCGTCTGGGCCGTGAAGAGCTGCGGGTGGCTCTCCGCATAGTGCTGGGTGTCGGGGAGGACGGCGAACGTGAACCCGCCGGCTTCCGGCAGCGGCGGCTCGCCATCCACGAGCACGGCGTCGGCGTACGGATCGGGTTTCTGGGCGGCCGGCGCGAGCAGGGTTTGGACCGCGGGTTCGTCCGCTGTGGCTTGTCGCCCGTACCCAGTGCCCGCCATCGCGAGCCCCGCCCCGACCGACGCGAGCATCCGGCGGCGAGATGGCTGAAACATGGCGGATGCTCCTGGTGCAGGAACGCCAAAGCGACCGCCGCGGCGACTGCGGCTCGCTGCGTCTGCTAGGGCCGCAGGATAGACCGATTCTCGGCCCGTTCGCAACATTCCCGGGTGCGGGCACCCGCGGCTCACACTCGGCCGGCGGCGAACGCCCGAGCGAGGCGGGCGAGCGCCTCCTCGAGCCGCGGGGTCGGGCAGGCCGTGTTGATGCGGATGAAGCCCGGCGTGCCGAACTCGCGGCCGTCGGACGGGCCGAGGCCCGCGGCCTCGCAGGTTGCCTGCGGATCGGCGACGCCCGTGCCGCGGCAGTCGATCCACGCCAGGTACGTCGCCTGCGCGGGGACGCAGGCGAGCCCCGGGATCCCGGCCACGGCCCGCTGCACGAGTTCGCGGTGGTGCCGCAGGACCGCGAGCAGCCGGAGCCGCCAGGCCGCCCCGTGCCGCCAGGCCGCCTCGGCGGCGGCGTAGCCGAGCGGGTTCACCATGGGTACGAGCCCGCCGCCGGCGGCCCGCCAGCGGTGGCGGATCGCCGCGTCGGGCACGATCGCGGCTGCGCAGCTGAGCCCGGCGAGGTTCCAGGTCTTGGACGGGGCCGTGAGCGTGATCGCCGCCCGGGCGACCGGGTGGTCGAGGCTCGCGAACGGCACATGCGCACGAGCGTCGTCGAGCACGAGATCGGACCAGATCTCGTCGCTTACCACGGCCAGTCCGTGTCGGGCCGCGAACTCGGCCAGCCGCAAAAGCTCGGCGCGGGAGAACACGGTGCCCGTGGGATTGTGCGGATGGCACAGCCAGAAGAGTTTCGTCCGCGGCGTGACGGCCGCCTCGAGGGCGTCCCAGTCGAGCGACCAGGCCGTCGCCGAGGCAGCCAGCGGCACCCGGACGAGCCGGCGGCCGGCCCGGCCCGGCAGGGACAGGAAGGGTGGATAGACGGGCGTGAACGTGAGGATCTCGTCGTCCGGTTCGCAGAGCAGCCGCGCGGTGAGGGCCAGGCCGGTGACGACGCCCGGCGTACCCACGACGCACGCGGGATCGATCGAGCAGCCGTGGAGCGCCGCGAGATGGGCGGCGAGGGCCGGCGCGAAGCCGGGGGGATCGTGCGTGTAGCCGAAGACACCGTGGGCCACGCGGGCCCGGATGCCGTCGAGAATCTCCGCGGCCGTGGGAAAGTCCATGTCGGCCACCCACACCGGCAGCACGTCGCGTCCGGCCCAACGATCCCACTTCTCCGAGCCGGTGCCGTGGCGGTCGGGGCAGGAGGCGAACGCGGCGGCGGGGTCGGGCGCGGTCATGGCCGCGAAAGTCTACGCAGCCCGGAGGGGGCGCGCGGAAAAAGCCACTTGACGACGCATGTCGTCAAGTATATCGTGAATTATGACGACACTTGTCGTCGTACGGTCTGTGGGTTCCCCATGCCTGGCAGGGGCTTGAAATCATGCCGCGAAAGCCGACGGTGACTCCGGCGGGCGACCTGACGCCCGCCCAGTACGAAATCCTGGCCGTGGCTTGGGAAGGTCCGGCCGCGGGGATGACGGTGGCCGAGATTTGGCAGGCGATCGCCGACCGCCGGAGCGTGACGCGGACGACGGTCCTGAACCTCGTCGATCGGCTCGAGAAGCGGGGCTGGCTGACGCGGGAGAGCGTCTCCGGCGTCTACCGCTACCGGCCGACGATCGACCGGCAGGGAGTCGAGGGGCGGCTGGCGGCCGGGTTCGTTGCCGATTTCTTCGGCGGCTCACCGACGCAGTTCGTCCAGAGCCTGCTGGGGTCGGAGGACGTTTCTACCGCCGACATCGACCGGCTGCAGCGGATCCTGTCCGATGCCAAGGAACGCAAGGCACGCGGCGGCCAGCGGCCGCCCAAGGGAGGGCGATCATGAACACGCCGGTGAACGCGATCCTGTTCGACGGCGGCTGGATTGTCGCAGGCTTCGGTGCCGCGGTGGCCGCGGTCATCGTGGCCGCCCTGGGGCTGGCGATCGACCGGACGGTCCGCGGCCGGCCGGCACCGCTGCGCCATGGGCTGATGCTCGCGGCGCTCGTCGTGCTCGGCCTCGTGCCGGCCGTGGCCGCGGCCAGTCGCCTCACTGGCAAGGCCGCCGTGAAGATTCCATCCGCCGTCGTGGATTGGCCCGTGGTGCCGGGGCCCGTCGGTGGCGCGACCGTCGCGCGGCCCCAGCCACCGGTGCCCGACACGGTTCCTCCCTCGGCTGCGGCTGCGGTGCCGGCCGCGTCGGGCGGATCTGGCGACGACCAACCGGGGCCTGCGGCCCGCCCGCCGACATACCGCGAGGCGGCCTCGTGCCTGCTTTGGGTGTGGCTGGCGGGCGTGGTCTGGGGCGGGGTCCTGCTGTTTCGCGACCTCGTGCGCCTGCGCCGATTGAAGCGGACGCTCGTGCCGTGCGCGAGTCCTGCCGCGGCCAACTTGCTCGACGACGCGGCGCGGGCCGTGGGGCTGCGGCATCCGCCACGGCTCCGCGAGTCGGCGGCCGTGCCGGTGCCCGTCGTGATCGGGCCCGTCGCCCCGGTCGTCGTTCTGCCCGCGGGGCTGGCAGGGCGATTCGACCGCGAACGCCTCGCCGCCGTGCTCGTGCACGAGGCGGCGCACGTCGTCCAGGGCGACCTCTGGGTCGGCCTGCTGCAATCTGCCGTGGCCGCTGTCTTTTGGTGGTGCCCGCCGGTGCACCGGCTCAACCGCCGGCTGGTCGAGGTTCGCGAGGAGATCTGCGACGACTACGTCGTCGGCGTGCAGGGGGACGGAGTCCGGCTCGCCGAGGTGCTCGTGGAGATGACTGCGGCCCTGCAGGGCCGCCGGCTGCGGCTGACAGTCGGGGCCCTCGATCCAGGCGACGAGCGGTCGGTCCTCGAGGGCCGGGTGGAACGATTGGTGAACCTCACAACAAGGACTATTCCCATGACGCGAATGACTTGGCTGGCGATGTCGATGGCGGGGGCGTTTGGCTTCGTGGCGCTGGGCGTCGTCTTGGCGACGACGATCCATGCGGCCGATGAGCCGGCGGAGAACGCCCGGCAAGCCGTGGAGCGGCTCGAAAACACGGTCGGGGATCCCGCCAAGCTCACGTCGCTCTACCTCGCCATGGGCCGCGATCTCCAACGACAACTCGAGGCCCTCGCCGCCCGGGCCGACGAGCCCGGGGTGCAGGAACGGGCGGGCACGGTGCTCGCCGGCTTCGAAACTCTGCTCGACAAACTCGCCGCCCGGGACGACCGGGTCTCGTCGCAGATGTGGGTGGCCACGACCTACACGTCGCTCGGCTCAGGCAAGGGCATGGGGGTCGTCGTCCCCAAGGACAAGGCCCGGCGCTATCTCGACCGCGCGGCGGCTGCGTTCGACGGGCTGCTCGAGAAGGGCGGTGGCGAGATCGCCCGATTCGAGCCGTCGATCCGCCTGCGGCTGGCGGGCATCGATCACGAGCGTGGGAAGTTCGACGAGGCCCAGAAGCGGATTGATTGGATTCTCGCCGACCCCAAGCGACAGGCCATGCTCGACGTCCAGGTGCAGGCCGCGGAACTGCTCCAGGCTGCCGGAACGGCGGCCGCCGCGGCCGATCCCGAAAAGGCCGACAGGCTGCTGGGCCAGGCGACGGTGGGACGCAAGGACGGCACGTCCGTCGTCTGGGGCTGGAAGGGCATCGCCGAGAAGCTCGCGTCGAAGCTGGATGGCGGCGGCCGCTGGGCCGAGCGATACCTCGAGGCGCGGTTCAACATCGCGAACTGCCTCTTCGCGCGGGCCCAGCTCCCGGGCAAGGCGGCCGACGAGAAGGCCACGCTGCTCGCCGAAGCCAAGCAGGCGATCGCCTTCACCCGCCAGACGCAGCCGGCTCTGGGGGGCGAGTCTTCCGCGCGGCGGTTCGAAACCCTGCTCGCGGGCATCCAGCAGGCCCAGGGCCTGCCGCCTCGTGGCTTCGAGGAGTTGGGGCCCCCGCCTGCACCATGATGCCCGCCCGCCGCGGCGACATCGGTTCCGCTGCGGCCGCCGCCCTATACTGGGGAACTCGTGTCCGGCCGGTTCGTTTTGGCCGGCGGCGCGGGCACCATGAGGAGGCAAGGCCGGTGGCACTCGAGCAGACGCTGCAGCGGATCGCCGCAGGAAAAGTCGTGGCGATCTTCCGCGGCGACTTTGGCGGCATGGAGACCGACATCGTCGCGGCGATGGCCGACGCGGGGCTCACGGCCGTGGAGGTGACGCTCACGTCGCCCGATGCGATCGCCGCCATCGAGCGGGTCGCCAAGGCCTTCGGCTCGCGGCTGGCCGTGGGGGCCGGCACGGTGATGACGACCGCCGAGGTCGAGCGATGCGCGGCGGCCGGAGCGACGTTCATCGTCTCCCCCAACCGCGACGTCGCCGTCATCGCCCACAGCAAAAAGCTCGGCCTCGGTTCGTTCCCCGGCTGCTTCACGCCCTCCGAGATCGTCGAGGCCGTCAATGCCGGCGCCGACGCCGCCAAACTCTTTCCCGCGTCGGCCCTGGGGCCGGGGTTCGTGAAGGCGATCCGCGGGCCGCTGCCGCACGTGAAAATCGTGCCCACCGGCGGCGTGACGCCGGAGGCGGCCCGCGCCTACCTCGACGCCGGCGCCTGGGGCGTGGGGGCGGGCTCGGAACTCGTCAACAAGGACGTCATGGCCCCCGGCGGCCTCGAGCGGCTGCGGGATCGCACGGCCGCCTACCTGGCCGCCGTCCGCGGTCAGGCGTAGCGGTCGATCGCCGCCACGCCCGACTCGGTCGGCATCTCGTTGCGGGCCAGTGCCACGACCGTGCCGCCGTGGAGGAGGACCGTCTCGGCCACCGCGCCGAAGAGATCCTCGGTGACCTCCGGCGGCAGGTCGCCGGTTCGCGAGCGGTCAATGGCTGCCGCAGCGGACGTCGTCGCCGGTGCGAACGCGATCGCCCCGGAGTCACGGTCGAACCGGCCGGCCTCGAACCGGTCGGCCTCGATGAGGAGCGTCGCCACCTTCCCGACAACGGCTGCCCGGGCGACGTCGGAGAGATCTCCCTGGGCAAGGCCCCGGTCGCGGGCCTGCTCGTAGCCGCGGACGAGGCGGGCTACCTGTCGCGTACGGGCTGCGACGAAGAGCGGCTCCAGGGCGGCGCGGATCTCCGCTTCCGTCATGAGGTGCGGATCGGCGGCCACGTGGGCCTCGGCGAGCAGCGGGTTCTTCGTCAGGCCGCGGAACGTGGCGGCGAGCCGCGGCCCGGCGATGAGAAATAGCGGCAATCCCGTGGGCCGCGACGCCTGGCCGTGGACGACGTCGTCCACGAATGCGAGGAAGATCGTGGTGTCGGCGTCGACGTCATCCCGCTTCGACCCCGTGCCGCCGTGGACGATCCCCTCGATCCCCATCCCGCGCTGCACGCGGTGTGGCTGCCAAGTTTCCACGTCCACGACGTCGTCGCGGACGAGCGTCCCGCGGGGCAGGGCCCCCGGCCGCGGCACCAGCGGCAGCGGGTCGAGCCGCCCGATGGTGGCGCCGCGGGGATCGATCCAACAACTGCCCGCGCAGAGCCGGGCCTCGCGGCTGGTGAGCAGGAGCACGTGGAACCGCTCGACGGCCGCGGCGAGCCGCACGAGCGGTGCCGTATGGAACCGCGGCCCGACGCAGGCCAGGGGCGGCACCGGACGCTCGAGCGCAAAGACGCGGGCCTGCCCGTCGGCCACGAGCACGGCCAGGCCGTCGCGGGTGTGCTGCCAGAACTCGCGGTCGCCTGCGAGCACGTGGAAGGGATGGAGGAGCCGCTCGATCCGCTCACGGGAGGCGCTGGATTCGAGCGCCGCTTCCAGGCTCGCGACGAGGTGGCGAAACGCGGGCACGTCGACCGTGTTGTCGGGGACGTTGCGGTGCGTCGGCAGGTAGAGCGACAGGCACGGCGCGGGCTGCGGCTCGAGCGCCGCGAGCACGGCGGAGAGCGAGAGCCGCTCGAAGCTCACGGCGGGGGTGGCGGTGACGATCACGGTGGTTCCTCGGAAGCCGCATGGGGCGGCGGCTGGGGCGTCCGTGATGCCGGCTGGGCCGCGGGCGTCGCGGCATGGGCCATGCTTCGCGGCGCCGCCACCACCGACAAGTGCAGCGCGTCATCCGGCGACCATCGCGGTGCGATCGGCGGCGGACAGTTGCGCCCGGATGCTAGCGCTTGAACCGCGGGTCGCTGCGCTGGCCCTTCGACAGGACGTAGGCCACCAGATCGAGCACCTCGGTCTCGTTCAGGCCGTCGAGCAGGCCCTGCGGCATCAGCGACTGGCTCGCCGGCAGGATTTCCTCGACGTCGGAACGGGCGATCTCCACGAACTGGGTGGCGTCCGCGGGGTCGGTGACGATGATGATCTTCTCGGGCGACTCGCTCACGATCCGGCCGGTCACCACCCGGCCGTCGGCCGTCTGCACGATGCTCGCCTTGTATTGGTCCGACACCACCTTGCTCGGATCGACGATCGCTTCGACGAGGTCGCGGACCTGGAAGCGGCCGCCGGCCTGGGTCAGATCCGGGCCGGTCGCGCCGCCATCGACGCCGAAGCGATGGCAGACGATGCACCGTGCGGCGGCGAACGTCCGCTGGCCATGCTCGAAGTTGCGGCTGCCGGGGGCGAGTCCCTGCTTCGCGGCGGCGAGCACCGCGTCGAGCGTCCAGGCTCGGCCCGGGCCCTCGGGTTTCGGCAGCGGCGGTGGCACGTAGGGCTTGCGCACCCCGGTGGCCACCAGCGCGAGTTTCTCGTTCTCCGACAGGCCGGCGAGGCTCTCGGCCTCGATGTTCACCAGAAACTTGCGGAAACTGCTGCCGCCGCCCCACTCCTGCGCCCTGCCGAACCAGGCGAGGTAGGCCGCGCGGTCGGCCGACGCCCAGGCCTCCTTCTCACTGACGGTTCGTAGCGCCGCGGCATAGTGGACCTGCAGCAGGTCGCTCCGCTTCTCGAGCGACCTGCGGATGTCGCCGCCGTACCGGGCATTGCGCTCGATCAGTCTCCGCAGGGCATCTTCATCGGCCCCGAGATTGCCGGTGCCGGCGACGGTGGGCGGGGCCGCGAGCATGCCGACGAGTTTCGGCACGATCCCCGGCGCCCGCAGGGCGACGAGCAGGCTCGACAGTTCCCGGTCGAGATCGAAGTCGCCCGCCGGAAACAGCGGCGCGAAGCGGGCGGCGATCCGTTCCCGGACCGCGGCCGCCGGTCGCCCGAGCCGGACGAGGGCCAGTTCGTAGGCCCGCACGAGGTCGGTCTTGCCGACGGCTGCGAGGCCCGTCGGATCGATCCGGTCGAGGGCCGCGAGCACCGCGGGTTGGGCCGACGGGTCGGCCTGGCGGGCGACGGCGATCGCCCCGCCGATCGCGGCCGTCGGCTCGGCGAGCGCCAGGGCCCGGTCCTGCCACAGCGCCACCGGCTGATGCTCCAGGGCCACGCGGGCCGCATAGCGGACGAACCGGTCGGCATGGCCGAGGTGGGCGAGCGCGCGATCGACGGCCGCCGCCGGATCCGCCGCCGGCCGATGGAAGGCCTCGAGCGCGTGCCGGACGCCGCGGTCGGCGGCGTGTTGCGGCTGCTTCGTGTCCACGGCCGCCGTCGGCTCGGGGCCCGAGTAGGTGACGCGGTAGAGTTCGCTCTGACCTCCCCGGCCGCCGACGGCGAAGTACATCGCCCCGTCGGCGGCTATGACGACGTCGGTGAGGGGCAGCGGCGTCCGCGACACGAACTCCTCCTTCGTCGCCCGATAGGTCGCGCCGGCGGGCTGGAGGTGGATCGCGTAGATCGTGCCGAACGTCCAGTCGCAGGCGAACAGGGCGCGTTGGTAGCGGTCGGGAAACCGTGTCCCCCGGCCGAAGGCGATGCCCACCGGCGAGCCGGGGCCGAGATCGATCACGGCCGGCAGGGAGTCGGGGTAGCAGGCCGGCCACTTGCCGGATCCGCTCCGCCAGCCGAACTCGCTGCCGCTGGTGGCGTGGCAGATCCGTGTCGGCCGGTACCAGGGCGCGCCGAAGTCCCACTCCATGTCGGCGTCGTAGGTGAACAGCTCGCCGTCGGCATCGAAGGCGATGTCGTAGGGGTTGCGATAGCCGGCGGACAACAGTTCCCACTCCTTGCCGTCGGGATCGGTGGCCACGATGTAGCCGCCCGGCGCCAGGATGCCGACGGCGTGGCCGCCCGCGTCCCACATCCGCGGTAGCAGCCGATCCTCGTCCCAGCAGGCGGGCAGCCGGCTCGTGGCCTCGGGGGCGAGCGTCAAGCGCCGCTGCGACGTGCGGATGCCCCCCATTTCCTGGGGCGGCGTCACGTCCTGCACGGCGAACGGGAGCTTGGTGTGGTTGCCGCACAGGATCACCAGCCGCCTGCCATCGGGGGCCAGCAGGATCGCGTGCGGTCCGTGCTCGCCGCCGCCCGCGAAATCGCGGAGCTTCTCCACGGCGTCGAGGGCATCGTCGCCGTCGGAGTCGGTGACGCGGTGCAGGCCGCTGCCGTCGGCGCCGTTGCGGACGACGTACAGTGCGTCGAAGGCCCACAGCATCCCCTGCGCGCCGCTGATCGCCGCCGGCACCCGCTCCACGACCGTGGGCCGGGAGCCGTCGAGGGCCGCGGGGGTGATCCGCACGAGCCCCTTGTCCTGCTGGTCGCTGGCGTAGATCCGGCCACGCGGGTCGGTCGCCAGGCAGACCCAGGAGCCGAGCACATCCTTGGGCACGACGAACAGCCGCTCGACCGCGAAGCCGGCGGGCACGGCGAACGCGTTCCCCGCTTCGGCCGTGCCCGCCGCGACGGTGGGCTGCCGTTCGGCGGCGGCCTCCCATGTGGCTGCCGCGGCCATGCCGCCCCCGGCGACGGCGAGACAGCAAGCGGCAGCGGCGTGGAGGTGAGAGCGGATGAGGATCATCCGCCTGAGGATAGCGAGGCCATTTGGGCGTCCGCAATCGATCGCTGGCGGGCGTAATGTTCGGGCTCAGCGGTCGAACCGCCGGCCGTCACGAAGCCCGTGGCCGGATCACGATGGGCCGCACCAGCAGGTTGCACAGGAAGCCCACGAGGAGCAGCATCGCCAGGACGAGTATCGTGCGATCGTCGGCCTGCGCCCGCGGCAGGCCAGCCCGCAGCTGCGCCTCGTTGAGCGAGTTGAAGACCACCGGTCCGAGGATCCCGGCCACGCTCCAGGCCGTGAGCAGGCGGCCGTGGATCGCCCCCTACGGAGCCCGTGCTGAAGAGGTCGGCGAGATAGG
The DNA here is from genome assembly GCA_044368305.1 of Pirellulales bacterium. Lineage (GTDB taxonomy): Bacteria > Planctomycetota > Planctomycetia > Pirellulales > UBA1268 > QWPN01. The sequence continues at coordinate 4,827 of JBIPLS010000069.1, read as the reverse complement.
CGGGGATCGCCGCGAAGCCACCGCCGTACATCGTGAGGATCGCACACATGGCCCCGCAGAACAGGGCCACGTTGCCGGACCGGCCCAACGCGGGGGCCGCGGCGTACAGCCCGGCGCCGAGCAGAGAGAAGATCGCATACACCGCCATGCGGCCGATGCGGTCGGAGAGTGCCGACCAGAAGAATCGACCGACGACGCTGAACAGGCTCAAGAGCCCCGTAAACGAGCCGCCGACGGCCGCCTTCACGGTGCCAGTTCCGTGGCCGCGGCGAGCGCCTGCTTCACGTGGTCGTCGGAGACGAGCAGGGCGCTGAACACCAGCCGGATCACCCCCGCCTTGTCGACCACGAACGTGACCCGCCCCGGCAGGAAGCCGAGCGGGCTGGGCACGCCGAAGAGTTTTCGCAGGCGGCGGTCGCCGTCGCTGATGATCGGGAAGGGCAGCCGGTGCTTCTCGGCGAACGAGCGGTGGCTCGCCGGCGAGTCGCTGCTCACGCCCACCACCTCGGCGCCCGCGGCCTGGAAGAGCTCGTAGGAGTCGCGAAATCCGCAGGCTTCGCGGGTGCAGACGGGGGTGTTGTCCTTGGGATAGAAGAACAGCACGAGCGTCTTTTTGCCGAGCAGCGTCTGCGAATCGAACGTGCTGCCGTCCTGGAGCGTGGCGGTGAAGGGGGGCGCATTGTCGCCGACGGCGAGCGCTGGCATGGGATCCTCGTCGTGCCATGATGGTCGCGGCGGGAGGTTGGATGGCGACCCGCAGCCTGACACAATCATGGCTCCGCGCTCCGCGAGGCACCAGCCTGCAACACGAGAAGGGGCCTGCCGCCGAAGAAGTGAGCCGGCGCGAGGCGGCGCGGGTGCTCGTCGGCGACCCGCGTGGTCATTCCGCCAAGGCCCGGGAGTGCTTGCGATACAGGCCGCGGAACTGGTGGTAGGTGAGCCCGAGCCGCTGGGCGGCCCGCCGCTGATGATGCCGCGATTCGGCGAGCGCCCGGCGGAGGAAATCGATCTCCAGCCGTGCCACCGCCTCCGGGAGCGTGGCCGCCGCGACCGTGGGATCGGTCATCGCCAAGTCGGCAGCCGGTTGGCCGCCGGACTCCAGCGTGAGCCGCGGCGCACCGGTCCGTGGGTTGCCGACTGACGGGACGGCCCCTGCCGACCGCGCGAAGGGATCGAAGACGATCTCGTGCACGGTGTCGCCCTCGGCCCGATACACGGCCCGCTCGACCACGTTCTTGAGCTCGCGGATGTTGCCCGGCCACGGATGCGAGAGCAGTGCCTCCCGCGCCTCTCGGCTGAACTCCGGGGGCGGCTGCAGCTCCAATTCCCCTGCCATCGCCGCAGCGAAGTGGCGGGCCAGCAGGAGCACATCGTCGCCCCGTTCCCGCAGGGGCGGCACGTGCACGACCTCGAACGAGAGCCGATCGAGCAGGTCTTCCTTGAACCGGCCCTCCCGGGCCAGCGCCGGCAGGTCGGCGTTGGTCGCGCCGATGATCCGCACGTCGACCCGCGTGGGCTTCGAGCTGCCGACCCGCTCGAACGTTCCGTACTCGACGGCCCGGAGGATTTTTTCTTGGGCCTCGATCGGGATCAGCCCGATCTCATCGAGGAGGAGCGTGCCGCCGTCGGCCGCCTCGAACCGACCGGCCCGCTCCGCGAGGGCCCCGGTGAAAGCCCCGCGCTCGTGACCGAAGAGTTCGGCCTCGATCAGGGCCGGCGAGAGGGCCGAGCAGTTGAGGGCCATGAGCGGCGCCTCCCAACGGCGGGAGAGGTAATGCAGCTTGGCGGCGGCCAGTTCCTTGCCACTGCCGCGCTCCCCGATGAGGAGCACTGGCCGATCCACCTTCGCGACTCTGGAGAGCCGCTCCGTGAAGTCGAGGAAAACCTCGGATTGGCCCAGGGCTTCATGCATGCGTGGCGAAAAATACCAAAGTAAGGTGTGGTAAGCCTACCATCGGTTTTAAGGGCCACTCAAAAGAGGCTTGGTATCGCAGACATGAAAACATAAGCCTTGAAAATGCAATGACTTACGACTCATTTGTGAACTGGCACGCGGTTCGCTCTCCATCCCCGAAGTTCTGGCTCCGGCCTCGGTAGCCGCCCAGCAGGTCATTCGGTTCACCGCCATTCGCAAAGGAGCACGCCATGGGCGTCTTCACCCGTCTGAAGGACATCGTCAACTCGAACCTCAACGCCATGCTCGACGCGGCGGAGGATCCCGAGAAGCTCATCCGCCTCATGGCCCAGGAGATGGAGGACACGCTCGTCGAGGTGAAGGCCAACTGCGCCGGCGCGATCGCCGCCCGCAAGAAGGCCGAGCGGGCCGCGGCCTCCGCGGAGGCCGCCGTGGGTGAGTGGGAGGACCGGGCCCGGCTGGCGATCGACAAGGGCCGCGAGGAGCTCGCCCGCGAGGCGCTCCGCGAGAAGAAGCGGTTCGCCGAGCAGGCCGAAGCCTTCAAGCAGGAGGTGGCCGCCTGCGAGGAGATCGTGGCCCAATACAAGCAGGACATCGCCGCGGTCGAGGAGAAGCTCAACGCCGCCCGCGAGAAGCATCGCCTCCTCGCCCAGCGGCACACCCGGGCCCGCAACCACAAGCAAGCCCAGACGACGCTTCGCCGCGCCGGAAGCCTCGAGGCACTGGCCCGCTTCGACAAGCTGGAGAACAGGATCGAACGGATGGAGGCCGAGGCGAGCCTCGTCAACTACGCGGCCAGCGCGTCGCTCGTCGAGCAGCTCGAGGCCCTGCGGGGCGAGGATCAGATCGAGAAGGAGCTCGAGGAGTTGAAGCGGCGGCAGCGTCGCGACTGATGACCGGTGGCGACGGGCTCGTCGGCACCCATGCAGGGAACCGCTCGCGGAAACACTCTTGATCGACGAAATATTGATTCGCGGGCAGCAACGCCGAACCGCCGTCGCGTGGCGACGGCCGGCCTCGAGTCTTTTCTTCAAACGTCCATAAACCCATGCACGACACAGACTGGATCGAATCACACCACGCCGTCCGCCGGCCCGGACTGTTGTTCGGCGTCTGCCACTGGACGGCCGACCGGATCGGGATCGCCCCCTTCTGGGTGCGGCTGGCCGTGCTCGTGGCCGCCTGGCTCTCCGGCTGGTGGCCCGCGGCCGCAATCTACCTGGCGGTGGCGATCCTCCTGGGCCGGGCCCGTCCGGCCCGCGTGCCCGCCGTTGCCGACTGGCGGCTGCCCCGCGGGTTCACGTCGTTCGCCCCGGCTGATCTGGGCGGCCGCTGCCGGCGGCTGGAACGGCGCCTGCGGGACGTCGAAACCCGGTTGCGGCGCGAGCGGAACTGGGATGAACTGCTGCGCCGGCCCGTGTGAGATCGGCATCGATCGCCAACTGTCGAGGCATCGCGCACCCCATCCCGCCCCGAACCGCTTGCGATCTTCCGCATGGCAGCCCTCACGATGACCGCCGCCCCCGCCCGCCTCGGCCGCTACCGGATCACCGGCACGGTGGGCCGTGGCGGCATGGGAACGGTGTACCGGGGCCACGACGACGCGCTCGGCCGCGACGTGGCCGTGAAGGTGATCCACGACCGCTTCGGCTCGGCTGACAACGTCATCCGCCGCTTCGGCGAGGAGGCCAAGAACGTCGCCCGGCTCTCCTCGCCGCACATCGTGCAGGTGTTCGAGTTCGACCCGATGGCTGCGCCGCCGTTTCTGGCGATGGAGCTCGTTCGCGGCCCGAGCCTGCAGGCGATCGTCCGCGCTTTGGGCCGGGCCTCCGTCGCCACCGTGGCCGACTGCGCTCGTCAGGTGCTCGCCGGCCTGGCCACCGCGCATGCCGCGGGCATCATCCACCGTGACATCAAGCCGGCCAACGTGCTCCGTGGCCCGGACGGCATCTACAAGCTCACCGATTTTGGCCTGGCGCGGAGCCTGGAGCGGGAGCAGTCGCTGACCGCGAGCGGCTCGGTGATCGGCACGCTCCACTACATGGCGCCCGAGGTGGCGGCGGGCGAGGAGGCGACGGCCGCGAGCGACCTCTACAGCCTCGGCGTCACGCTCTACGAGTTGCTCGCGGGCACGACGCCGTTTCCGGCGGACAGTCCGCTCAAGCTCCTGCGGCGGATCGCGGCCGAGGAGCCGCTGCCGATCCGGGCGCACCGCGACGACATGCCGCCGGCCTTCGAGGCGTGGCTGGAAAAACTGCTCGCCCGCGATCCGGCCCGCCGATTCTCGTCGGCCGCCGCGGCGCTCGACGCCCTCCGGCAGGTGGAGATTCCCGCGGCCGGCAGCGACGACTTCGGCACCGTGCCCTTCGAGGTGCAGGCCTGCGATGCCGACGCGGCCACCACCCCCACACCGCGGCTCCATGCGGAGCCGAGGGAGCCAATCCACCGCGAGCAGGTCGATTCGATCATCCGCACGGCCGCGCGGCTCGAGGCCCAGGGGCGGAGCCTCGTGGGCGACGACACGATTCTCGACATCGCCCGCGAGCTGAACGTCGATTCGACGTTCGTCCGCCGGGCGCTCGATGACCACCGGGCGGGAAATGCCCGGCCGCTGCCGTCTCTTCCGGCTAACACCGACGGGCAACTCGTCGATCGAGCCGACCGCGAGGACTGCGCCGCCGCGATCGATCGGCTCTGGTGGGGAAACCTCATCGGGACGTTGCCGGGCATCCCGACGTTCGGGTCGCCGCTGATAGGGCTGAACGTGCAGCCCGTTGTTTCCGTCACGCTGAGCCCCGCCGTCGACGTGTTCGGCATCATCGGCGGGGTGTTCGAGCTCAACGCGCTTCGCGGGATTCTCAGTCGGCAAAGCCGGGGCCTCGCCACGGCGGCCGGCGCGATAGCCGCGTTGC
>JBIPLS010000204.1:0-4660 GCA_044368305.1 Pirellulales bacterium | reverse complement strand
GGTGAACAGGCCGCCCGCCACCTTGCCCGCTTCCAGGAACCGCGGGTCGATGGTGATCGTCTCCGTAATCGTCCGCTCCAAGTCCTTGCCCGACTGCCGGACGACTTCCGTGACGTCCCGAACCACTGGGCCGTTCTTGACGACGTCCTCGCGGACGGCGACCGCCACGTCCTTCTTCTGGTTCTGCTGCCACCAGTAGTAGCCGGCACCGAGACCGGCGAGCAGCAGCAGCGGCAGCAGCCAGCCGGGCAGGCCCGCCTTCTCCTCGGCGTGGGCGTGGCCGTGGCTGCGGGCCGGCTCGCTCGGCCGGCCACCGCCCGAAACGGCGCCCAGCGCCAGGTCGGGCAGCGAGAAGCCCTTGGGCATGCCGCCGCGGATGTTCGCCGACTGCTCCGAGAACAGTCGCGCGACGCCGGCGGCGTCGGGCCGGCCGGTGAACTGCTTGGCGACCATGCCGAGCACGATCGGAGCCAGGTAGGTGAGGAGCGTCTTCATGATGCCCGGCTGCATGCCGGCGAACGACGCCAGCGCACCCACCAGGCTCGACAGGTTGTTGCCGCCGCCGAGGAGCGAGCCGAGGAGGTTGCCACCGAGGCTGCCGAGGCCCGAGGCCTGGCTGCCGCCCAGGGCGCCGGCGAGGTTGCCGAGCATGCCCAGGTCGAGGCCGCCCATCGCCTTGGCGAGCTGGTCGGCGCCGCTGTTGGTCGAGGCCAACTTCGAAAACACGTTGAGCAGGGCCGGAACCGCGGCGCTGGTCGCCGACTTCGTCTGCGACTCGTTGGCGCCGATCAAACCGCCGAGCTTGCCGAGCACGTCGCCCGACGAGAGCTGGCCGGCAATGAGGTCAACAAGATTCATCACTCGTCTCCAGAAGAAAGGGAAGAAAACCGGAACAAAAAACCGAGCCGGATCGTTATTGTCCCGTCTTCCCTGACGAGCGACGCAGGAACCAACCCTGTGCCGGGCGCCGAAACGCCCGCCATTCCTGGACAGGTTTTGTAGTCGCCGGCCGGGGGGGCCGCAAGGAACCGCCGTCCACCCGCCCCGGCCCGGTGCTCACCAGTAGACATATTGCAAAAACCGCTCGCGATCGGCCTGCGGCAGGTCGTCCACCCGCGGGATCACCCAGCGGTTCTCGTCCGTGTCCACGAGCATCTTGCCAGCGCCGCCGAAGTCGCTCGCCTGGCTCTGGGTCCACCGAGTCGTGAACGTCCGCCGGCCGACGTCGCTCTCGACGTCGAAGTCGAGATAGCCGTGGGCGAGCCTGACCTCGTGGACCCGCCGGATCGTCCGTACGAGCGTCCGACGGCGGAGCCCCGCCCGCACGACCTCCCGATCGGCCTCCGGCCAGTCCGCCAGGTCGCGCACCATCCCGATCTCGATCTCCTCGCCCGCGTCGCTCCAGCCGCGGACGGACAGCCAGGCCTCGGGATGCGACGCCGGAAACGTGGGCACGATGAACAGCCCGGTCGCCCGCGGCGCGGACGCCGTCTTGTCCCGAAGTTCGAGCCGCTCCTGGGCGCCGACGCGGAAGCTGTGCGTGGCCGGTTCGAGCCAGACGATCGCCGACGCGGCGGGCGTGGTCGGTGGGTGGGCCTCCGGCGCCGCGGCCGGTGGCCGCGCGGACTGCTCCTCGATCAGCAGCGTGTCCACCGTGGGCTGTTTCGAGACCTGCGTCTGGATGCGGACGAGGCGGGCGTAGATGCCGTCGGCGGCGAGCAGCTCCGCGTGCGTGCCCTGCTCGACGAGCCGGCCGCGGTCGAAGGCGATGATCCGGTCGGCGTTGCGGAGCGTGGAGAGCCGGTGAGCGATGGCGATCGTGGTCCGGCCGCGGACCAGCACCGCCAGTGCCTCCTGGATGCTCTTCTCGGCCTCGGCGTCGATGTTGCTCGTGGCCTCGTCGAGGACGAGGACCCGCGGGTCGTAGAGCAGCGTCCGGGCGATCGAGAGCCGCTGCTTCTCGCCGCCCGACAGGCCCGCGCCGTGCTCGCCGAGCAGGGTCTCGTAGGCCAGCGGCTGGCGGCAGAGGAAGTCGTGGGCCCCGGCCGCCTTGGCGGCGGCCAGGACCTCCTCGATCGTCGCCCGGGGCCGGCCATAGGAAAGGTTCTTCCAGATCGTGCCCCGGAAGAGGAAGGATTCCTGGAACACGATGCCCAGCTTCTCCCGCAGGTCGCGCATCGACAGGTCGCGGATGTCGTGGCCGTCCACGAGGATCCGCCCTTCCTGCACGTCGTGAAAGCGGGCCAGCAGGCTGACGAGCGTGGTCTTGCCCGAGCCGGAGCGGCCCACGATACCGACCATCTCCCCCGGGGCGACCGTGAACGAGACGTCGTGCAGCACCGGCTGGTTGCGGTCGTAGCCGAAGGTCACGTTCTCGAAGCGGATCTCGCCGCGGACGTCGTCCCATGGCTCGGCCACCGGCGGCTCGGCGATCAGGGCCGGGGTGTCGAGCAGCTCCAGCACCCGCTTGCTGCCGGAGAGGAAGCTCGTCAGCCAGGTGGTGAAGTTCGAAAGGGCGCCCAGCGGCGCGTAGAACATCGCCAGGTAGGCGAGGAAGGCGATCAGTTGCCCGAGCGTCATGTTGCCGCCGATCACGTCGCGGCCGCCGACGTACCAGACGATCAGGCCGCCGAGCCCGAAGACGATCTGCATCGAGGCGGCGTAGGTGGTGTTCGTGTGCTCGACCCATGCCCGCCAGCGCCGCAGGTGGTCGCTGGCGGCGTGGAAGCGTTCGCTCTCGCGCGGCTCCTGGGCGAAGGCCTTGACGACGCGAATGCCCGAGAGCATTCCGGAGAGGGTCGCCATCTGCTTGCTGGAGGCGTCCCAGAGACGGTAGTGCCGCGGGTAGACGTGCCGCCAGAAGATCCACGAGCCGAGGATCACCAGCGGCACCGGGATCAGCGTGTAGAGGGCGAGCTTGGGGTTGATCCACACGAGCATCGCCCCCACGCCCACGAGCTGCACGATCTGGAGGAGGAAGCCGCCGGTGATCTGGTGCATGAGCCCGTGGAGCACCTCGCTGTCGTGGGCCACGCGACTGATCATCGAGCCGACCTGGTGGCGGTCGTAGTAGGCGACCGAGAGGCTCTGCAGCTTGTTCACCATCTCGTCGCGGAGCGTGGCCGTGAGACCCGTGCCGATGGCCGTCGCCAGCCGCCCCTTGAGCACCCCGACGACCGAGAGCAGGATCCGAGAGAATGCCAGGGCCAGCACGACCACGAGCAGAGCCGTGCGGAAGTCGGGCATCCCGGCCGCGGCGCCGGCGTGGCCGGCCCGGGCCTCGAGCGAGAGGATCTCGTCCACCATGTACTGCTGGAGCTTCGGCGGCACGAGTTCCGCCACGACCCCCAGCAGCGTGAGCCCGCAGAGCAGGGCCGCGCCCTTGGTGTAGGGGGCGAGCAATTCGCCCACCCGCCTGAGGATCTGCCCCTTCTGCATGCATCGCGGGCAGGAATCCTCCTGGTTCGCCAGCCGCAGGCCGCAGGAGCCGCACCGCGGCGGATCGAGCGGGCCGTCGAGGAGCACGAGGCCGCCGGCCGCTCCCGCCGCCAGCGGCTCCCGCGACCGTTCCAGGCACCGGGCCACCTTGTGGAACCGGGTGGCCAGGGCGTTGGAGTAGCGGACGACGTCGATCCAGGCGCCGTCCGCCTTCACCTGCAGCGTGCCACCCCCGAGCCCCGCCGTCGTCCGCACCTCGGATACGGCCGGCCAGCCGACCCGCCGGCGGACGATCCCCGCCGACTCGGCCGCGATGCCCGCACGGGTCACGACCAGCCGCTCGCCCGCCGGCGTGCCGTCGAGGGCCACATCGCTGTCCACCGACAGCAGTTCCTCGTGATCGGTGGCGGCCGGCCCGGAGTCCGGCGCCGCGGCTGCGGACCTGCCGCGCGGCAGCGTCGCGGACCCGCCCGCAGGCTCTTCGCACGGCACGGCAGTGGGGGAAATCACGAGATCCTTCGCACGGCCCGGGACGGCTGCGGCCGGCCACGGACGGACAGGGTATGCGATGTTGGGATACGGGGGTGGAGGGGCCGGGGTTCACCGCCGCGGCACGATTCCAGTTTCGGGCCGGTGGTGCCGATAATGTGGGCGGTGCGGGCTGTGCCGGCAAAGGGCCGGCGGCCCGGAGACCGCTTCGGGAGGTGATCCATGGTGACCACGACTCTGCCCGCCGGCATCCGCGACGACATCACCCAATGCATCGGCCGCACGCCGCTGGTCCGCCTGCGGCGGGTCACCGAAGGCTGCGTGGCCACCGTCGCCGGCAAGATCGAGAACATGAACCCCCTGTGGAGCGTCAAGGATCGGATCGCCTGCGCGATGATCGATGCCGCCGAGCGGGACGGCCGGATCGGCCCCGACACGGTCATCATCGAGCCCACCAGCGGCAACACCGGCATCGGCCTGGCCTACGTCTGCGCGGCCCGCGGCTACAAGCTCCGCGTGACCATGCCGGAGAGCATGAGCCTGGAGCGGCGCCGGATGCTCAAGGCGCTCGGCGCCGAGCTCGTGCTCACGCCCGCGGCCGAGGGCATGCCCGGCGCGGTGCGACACGCCGAGGAGATCAGCCATTCGAGCAGCCAGTTCTTCATGCCGCAGCAGTTCAAGAACCCCGCCAATCCGGAGATTCACCGCCGCACCACCGCCGAGGAGATCTGGG
>JBIPLS010000068.1:0-15555 GCA_044368305.1 Pirellulales bacterium | reverse complement strand
CAGCGCGCATTGGCCGGGCCCCAGTGGTGGTAAATCGGGATGGGCGGTGAACCGGACCTGACCGGAGAGGGCGGCCAGGAAGTGGCAGCCGTCATCGCCGCCGACCTGCCAGCGGTCCAGCGGCGCCACCTCGTCGAACAGGAAATAGTCGCAGGCCACGAGGCGATGGACGAACGGATCCGGCGTCGACACCGGACGCACCGGCACCACCGGCCCGAGCCGGGTCGTCGCCTCCAGGCCGGCCTCCACGTGCAGCGGCCGCGGCTTGCCGTCGGGGCCCGTCCGCCCCCAATCGTGCAGCCGATAGGTGACGTCGCTCGACTGCTGGATCTCGGCCACGAGCAGGCCGGCCCCGATGGCATGCACGGTGCCGGCGGGGATGAAGATGCAGTCCCCCGGCCGGGCCTCGAAGGCATGCAGCACCTCCGCGCATCGTCCGGCCCGCAGGGCCGCGGCGAAGCCGGATGCGTCCACGCCCGGCGCGAGGCCCGCGTAGATCCGACTCCCGGGCAGGGCATCGACGACGTACCAGGCCTCCGTCTTGCCGAAGTCCGGCGGTGACAGCCGCGCGGCGCGGACATCGTCCGGATGCACCTGCACGGAGAGATCCCGGCAGGCATCGAGAAACTTGAAGAGCAGCGGAAACGCGGGCTTCGGGGCGTGCCGCCCGAGCAGATCATGGCCCCGCTCGCGCACCAGCCCGCCGAGCGTCGCCCCCGCCAGCGGCCCGGCGGCGACGACGCTCTGATCGGCGGCGCGATCGACGAGTTCCCAAGACTCGGCGTAGTCGTCCCCGGGCGGCAGCTCCCGACCGAGCGCCGTGGCGAACCGCCGGCCTCCCCAGATGTAGCGGCGGTAGAGCGGGCGGAGAAGCAGCGGCGGCATCATGATCCGGCGTACCCCTCGAGGATGCGTCCGATCCCGAAACAGCAGACGGCGGCCACGAGCATCACGAGCATCTGCCCGAGGGAGATCCGCCGATTCAGCTCCAGCAGGATCGCGATCCCGGGCAACACCAGCCCCAGCCACTGCCCTGCCCTGCCGACCGCCCGCATGTCGCCGCTCCCTGAGCCGCCGATGGTCCAGCTTCGACGTGTGCCGTTCTCGAGGGCCTGTTTCTCGACTGACACGGATCCCACATGAGCCTCGCGCGAAAAAAGGTGGCAGCCACCGTTTGCCGGTCGCCGAAGGCGACACGGCCCCGGCCGAAAGCCGGGGTCTTGCGACAAATGGGGGCTGTCACCTTTTTCCCGATGGACCTCCACCCCCGTGCCCTGTCGTCACGGAGGCTCGGTCCGGATCTTGTACCCGGATTCCAGGAGTTGCCGCAAGGAGTTTCGGCTGCGGTGACCGCGTCGGTTCGCGGGCCGCTGCACCGCCGATTCCCGGTGGCCGGGGCAAACCCGGGGGCTGCAACGCGTCGCGGACGGGCCTCCGGCCCCGGAATCGGCCCGCCCGCTTGCCGAACGGCCGGCACCGACAATACTGCCAGCGACGTCGAGGTACGGATTCACCCCCGAGGAGTCAGTCGCATGGGTCGGCATGGCGCGGTCACGTTCAAAGGCTCTCCGCTCACGCTCGTCGGCGAGGAGGTCAAGGTCGGCGCGGCCGCCCCGGACTTCAGCCTCGCGTATTTCGACGGGGGCATGAAGCAGCTCACGAAGGCCGATCTCGCCGGCAAACCCACCATCATCAGCGTGGTGCCCTCGCTCGACACGCCGGTCTGCCAGGTGCAGACCAAGACCTTCAATCGGCGGCTCGCCGCCCTCGGCGACAAGGTCAACGCCGTGACGGTCAGTCTCGACCTGCCGTTCGCCATGGCCCGCTTCTGCGGCAGCGAGGACATCAAGGCGATGCGGACCGGGAGCGACTACATGGACCGGGCCTTCGGCCGCGACTGGGGCCTGCTCATCGACGAACTGAAGATCCTCGCCCGGGCCGTGTTCGTGCTCGACAAGCAGGGCGTGATCCGGCATGCCGAGGTCGTCAAGGAAGTGGCCAGCGAGCCGAACTACGACGCCGCCATCGCCGCCGTCGAGAAGCTCGCGTAGCGGGCAGCTCGTCAATCCCCGGGCTCGCGCCCGGGGCTGCATGTCATCCGCCGATCGTGCGGCGCCGCCGCGCTGTGGCCAACGACGTCGAAGACGTGACCCAAGAAGGCCGCCGCGCCGGCGGCGGGATCCCTCCGGACCTCCGCAAGGTTCCGTGGTCCCTTCAGGCCTGGAGCAGCCGCTCGATCGCCTCGCGGGCGGCGGCCAGGGCGTCGGGCAACTTGTCGACGAGCTTGCCGCCGGCCTGGGCGAGGTCCGGCCGCCCGCCTCCCTTGCCGCCTACCACCGCCGCCGCGTCCTTGATCCACGCCCCCGCCGACAGGCCGCGCTCCTCGAGTTCGCGGGAGATGCCGGCGACGAGCGTCACCTTGTCGGCCTCCACGCTGCCGAGCAGCACGGCGATCGGGCTCGCCTTTCGCCGTAAGAGGTCGATGCACTGCCGCATCGCACCGGCGTCGCTCCCCTTGGCATCGGCGACGACGACCCGCGTGCCCCCGATCTCCACGGCCGCTGCCAGCAGCTCCTCCGGCGTGGACCCCGAGCCCGCCGCGGCCGGCTTCGCCTTCTTCAGGTCGCGCAGTTCCTTGACCACGGCCGCGAGCCGGTGGGCCAGCTCCCCGACGGGCACCTTCAGCGCTCCGGCGGCCTCCGCGATCGCCTGCTCGGCCTGGCGAAACCGCTCCAGCGCCTTGGCACCGGTGACCGCGGTGATCCGCCGCGTGCCCGCGGACACGCTCTCCTCACCGACGATCCGCACCAGGCCGATCTGCCCGGTGCTGGTGACGTGGGTGCCGCCGCACAGCTCCCGGCTCACACCCTCCATCGTCACCATCCGCACCATGTCGGGATACTTCTCGCCGAAGAGCATCATCGCCCCGGCGTGGCGGGCCTCCGCCAGCGGCAGCAGCCGCGCCGAGACGGGCACGGCCTCGAGCACGTGGGCGTTCACCTGTCCCTCGATCCTCTCCAGCGTCTCCCGGCCGATCGCGGCGCCGTGGGAGAAGTCGAAGCGGAGGTGGTCGGCGTCCACCTTCGAGCCCTGCTGCACGGCGTGCGTGCCGAGGAAGTGCTGGAGGGCGGCGTGGAGCAGGTGCGTGGCGGAGTGGGCGCGGCGGAGAGCGGCCCGACGGCCCGCGTCCACCCGGGCCGTCACGGTCGCCCCGAGATCGAGCGTGCCCTGCTTCAGGTGGCCGACGTGGAGCATGAAGCCGCCTTCCCGCTGCGTGTCGATCACCTCGAAGCTCCCGCCGGGCCAGGCCAGCAGGCCCGTGTCGCCCACCTGCCCGCCCGACTCGCCGTAGAAGGGCGTGCGGTCGAGCACGACGGTCACCGGCCTGGCATGGCCCACCTCGGCGAGCCGGTCGCAGAGCGAATCCTGGGCGATGATGCCGATCACCTTGCCGTCGGCCTCGGTGGCGTCGTAGCCGAGAAACTCGGAGCCATGCATCGTCTTCTTGAGGGCGTCGAGCGGGCCGGAGGTGAACACCTCCACCCGGGTGCCCGCCCCCGACTTGAGCCCGTGCTCCTCCATGGCGGCCCGGAAGCCCTCCCAGTCGAAGCTGCAATTCCGCTCGGCGGCGAGCGTCTCCAGGAGCTCCGGGGGGAAGCCGTAGGTGGTGTAGAGCTCGGCCGCGTCGCCGCCGGGGACGACGGCCCCGCCCGCGCGGCCGATCCCGGCGAACAGCTTCTCGATCCGCTCGAGCCCGCCGTCGATCGTGGCCAGGAACGACTCCTCTTCCCGCTTGATCACGCCGCCGACCCGGTCCACCGTTTCGGCCAGCTCGGGATAGGGCCTCCGCATCATCTCGGCCACCACGGGCGGCAGCCGGTGGAGGAACGGCTCCCGCACGCCCATCTGCCGGCCATCGAGCACGGCGCGGCGCAGGAGCCGCTTCACGACGTACTTCTCCTCGTTGTTGCCCGGCAGCACGTTTTCGTGGATCGCGAACGTGCAGGCCCGCACGTGGTCGGCGATCCGCCGCATGCGGCGGCCGTCGTCGGTGGCGGGTTCGTACTTTTTCCCGCACACCTCCCCCACCGCCTCGACGAGCGGCCGGAGGATGTCGATGTGGAAGTTGGAGTCGACCCCCTGGAGCATGGCGCAGGTCCGCTCCAGGCCCATGCCGGTGTCGATGTTGCGGCTGGGCAGCGGATGGAGGTTGCCGGGCGGCGGGCCGACCCGGTTGAACTGGGTGAACACGAGGTTCCAGATCTCCACGTCGCTGCCGTCAGGCATGCGGTAGAAGATCTCGCTGCACGGGCCGCAGACGCCGTCGGGTCCCTGGCTGGGAGCGCTGGCGGGCCAAAAGTTGTCGTCCTCGCCCATCCGCGTGATCTTCGCGGCCGGCACGCCGATCTCGTCGGCCCAGATGCGGAAGGCCTCGTCGTCGTCCTGGTAGACCGTGATCGAGAGCTTCTCGGGGGAGATGTGCAGCCAGTTCTTGGCGGTGAGAAACTCCCAGGCCCAGTGGATCGCCTCCCGCTTGAAGTAGTCGCCGAACGAGAAGTTGCCGAGCATCTCGAAGAACGTGTGGTGCCGGGGCGTGCGGCCGACGTTGTCGATGTCGCCCGTCCGCAGGCACTTCTGGCAGGTCGTGGCCCGGGTGAACTCCAGTTTGCACTTCCCGAGGAAGTGGTCTTTGAATTGATTCATGCCCGCGGGCGTGAACAGCACCGACGGATCCCAGCGGGGCACGAGCACGTCGCTGGCCCTGCGGACGCAGCCTTTCGACTCGAAGAACGCGAGGTAGGCTTCGCGGAGATCGTCGGCCTTCATGGGGCGGCAGGCTCCCGGGAACGGAGGGCGGATGCGTGGGGCCGATCACTATACCCGGCCCCGCGCCGCCGGGGCGACGCCGCCCGGCCCGAAAACGACGCCACCCACCGGCGGCCGCTTGGGTCGGCCACCCGTGGGTGGGTGTGGGGAAGTCGTCAGGGAGTAGGACTCATTCGCCGCCGTCGCCACCGCCGCCATCGACGGCCGTGACCGGCACGACGGCGTCCTTGCTGGCCAGGATCTTCTCGCGGAGTTCCTGCGCGACCTGCGGGTTTTCCTTGAGGAACAGCCGGGCCTTTTCCCGCCCCTGCCCCAGGTGCACCTCCCCATATCGCAGCCAGGTACCGGTCTTGTCGACGAGCTTCGCGGCGATCGCGAGGTCGAGGATGTCGCCCTCCACGCTGATGCCGTCGGCGTGCATCATGTCAAACTCCGCGACGCGGAACGGCGGGGCGACCTTATTTTTCACCACCTTCACCTTCACCCGCTGGCCGACGACGTCCTCGCCATCCTTGAGCGTGCCGATCCGCCGCACGTCGATACGACAGGAGGCGTAGAACTTGAGCGCCTTGCCGCCCGGGGTCGTCTCCGGGCTGCCGAACATGACGCCGATCTTCTCGCGCAACTGGTTGATGAAGATGACGGTCGTCTTCGACTTGGCGATCGCCCCGGTGAGCTTCCGCATCGCCTGGCTCATGAGCCGGGCCTGGAGACCGACGACCGAATCGCCGATGTCGCCCTCCAACTCCTTCTGCGGCACGAGCGCCGCCACGGAATCGACGACGATGATGTCCACCGCATTGCTCTTGATGAGCATCTCGGCGATGTGCAGTGCCTCCTCGCCCGTCGTCGGCTGGCTGACGAGCAGCTTCTCCAGCGAGATGCCCAGCTTCTTGGCCCAGCTCGGGTCGAGCGCGTGCTCGGCGTCGATGAAGGCGGCGATGCCGCCGGACCGCTGTGCCGCGGCCACGGCGTGGAGGGCGATCGTCGTCTTGCCGCTCGACTCGGGACCGTAGATCTCGATGATCCGCCCGCGCGGAAAGCCCTTGCCGCCGAGGGCCAGATCGACCGACAGGCTGCCCGACGAGATGCCCTCGATCGGCGCCTGGGCTTCGATGCCCAGCGGCATGATCGATCCCGCGCCGAACTCCTTCTCGATCTGCGCAAGCGTGTTCTTCAGCGCCGGATTCTCCTCGAGGAACGACGGACCGGCCTTCGGTCCCTTCTTCGCCCCCCGACCCTCATCGAGCCGCGACTCCTTCGCGGCCTTGTCTTTTGCATCCTTGTCTTTGGCCATCCGTCCATTCACTCCTGCCGTTGCCGTCACCATGGCGACCGTCTCCCACGGCTCCCGGCACGTCGTCGGGGTGGTTGCTTCGCCACCATGAATCGAGCGATTTGCCGCGAAACCGTACACTGAACGCTGGTATAGTATCGGCCTGCACCCGTCCGTGCAAGCAGATTTTCTGGACGGCCGTACAGATGCCTTCGGGACGGCAATTCGGCCGTTTCGGCCCACGCTCGCCTTCACGCCGCAGCAGCCCTGCGGGCCTGCTGCGGCTTCCGCGACGGCGGCCACGAAGGCCGCCGCCGCAGGCGCGGGCGACCTCGGCTCGCACCGCATGCGGAAAGCCCGCCGGGGCCATGGATGGCCCTCGCCTTCACGCCGCAGCAGCCCTGCGGGCCTGCTGCGGCTTCCGCGACGGCGGCCACGAAGGCCGCCGCCGCAGGCGCGGGCGACCTCGGCTCGCACCGCATGCGGAAAGCCCGCCGGGGCCATGGATGGCCCGGCGGGCGCTCTATTTAGAAAGTCAGCATCTGCCGATACTCGGCCACCCGACGGTCGAGGTCGCCGCGGTCGATGGCCGCCAGCCGGTCGAGGCTGAAATCCTCGACCGTGAAGCTCGCCGTGATCACGCCGTAGGCGAGGGCCTCCTTGAGGGCCTGCGGGTCGTAGCGGTCGAGGGCCGCGAGGTGACCCATCATGCCGCCGGCGAAGCTGTCGCCGGCCCCGGTCGGATCGAGCACCTGGGGCGTCGGATAGGCGGGCATGACGTACATCTCGTGCTCGCTGAAGAACATCGCCCCGTGCTCGCCCTTCTTGATGACCACGAACTTCGGCCCCATCTTCCGCACGGCATGGCCGGCCCGGACGAGGTTCTCGTCCTCGGCGAGCAGCTTGGCTTCGGCGTCGTTGAGCACGAGACCGTCGATCCGCTTGAGCAATTCCTCGAGCTCGTCCCGCTGGATGTTGATCCACAGGTCCATCGTGTCGGCGACCGTCAGCTTGGCCTCGGGCACCTGGTCGAGCACGGACAGCTGGGTCGTGGGCGACGCATTGCCGAGGAACAGGAACTTGCTCTGCCGGTGGCTGCCGTCGAGCTTCGGCTTGAACTCGCCGAACACGTTGAGGTGCACCTCCAGCGTCTCGCGGTCGTTCATGTTTGGCAGGTAGCGGCCCCGCCAGCGGAACGTCTTGCCCCCGGCGATCGTCTCGATGCCCGAGGTGTCGATGCCCCGGGCCTGGAGGAAGCGGGTGTGCTCCGTCGGCCAGTCCTCCCCGACCGTACCGATCATCCTCACCGGCGAGAAGAAGCTGGCGGCGTACGAGAAAAAGACGGCCGAGCCGCCGAGCACGTCGTCCCGCCTGGCCGTGGGGGTCTCGACGCAATCGAGGGCGACGCTTCCGACGACGAGCAGCGGCATGAAAACCATCCTCCGGGTGGCGGTGTTCCGAACAGACGGGAATGTAAGGCCGCCGCAGGGCGACGTCCATGACGCGCGATCGCCCCGCGGTGGCCGTCCCGTCCGCGCCCGCGGCGGCCTGCAAGGATCCGCCGCCCCGGGCCGCGGGCCGCTACGCCGCGTCGGCCCGGCCCCGCCGCCGCAGCAGGGCGTCGACGCCGAACCTGCCGGCACCCGCGACCAGGAAGGCGACGGCGGCGACGAGGTACAGGAGCGCCAATTCCTTCGCCGGCCCCTCGCGCGAGAACACCGGATCGCCCCCGTGCCGCACGAATGCCGCGACGCCCATCGTCACGGCGAGAAACAACGCGGCGGGCCGCGTCAGGAACCCGGCCGCGATGAGCAGCCCACCCACCAATTCCGCGAGCCCGGCCGCCCAGGCGAAGACCGTCGGCAGCGGAAAACCGAGCTGCCCGACGGCCTCGACGAAGCCCGCGGGCGGCGGCACCTTCGCGATCCCGTGCCCGCAGGCCATCATCAGCCCCACGCCGATCCGCAGCACCGAGAGGCCGAGGTCGGCGGCGATCGATTCGGGTTCGTCCCCGGAGGCGAGGGTGGCGAGCGGCATGGCGAGTTCTCCGTTTGGCAGGTGCGGGCGACGTTGCTTTCGTCCTTGGCGGGCCCGTGACGCAGCATCGTAGGCGAGGAGCGGCGTTCCCGGAAAGCGGCCCACCGGGGACGCCCGGCGGCCCCCTCCCCTGGCCTCAAGACTCGCTCGTCGCGGCCGTCACGACCATCTCCACCTTGCAGGATCCACCGAGCCCCGACTGCACCCGCGCCCGCACCGGGGGATACCCGACGGGAACCCACGCGTCCCAGAGTTCGTCGAGGACGGCGGCGTCGCTTTCGTCCGCGAGATGGATCACAACCTGGAGCAGCCCCGCGCGGTCGCTGCCTATCGCCCGCAGCGTCGCGTCGATCTGGGCGAGGACTTGGGCGATCTGGCCGCGGGCGTCGCACGACGTGTCCTCGGCGACTTCGACCCACCGGGCGACGCCGCGGTGGACGACGACGTCGGCCCAGCGCCGGCCGCTTCCGTACCGCCGGATCCCGTGCACGTTCTCCTCTTCCATGACAGGCCTTCCTTCCGTCGGCGTTCCGCACCGCCCGAGCACGGGCCGCGGCCAGTGTCAGCCCATCCGCCCGGGCAGGGCGGGGTTCATCACCTTGCGGGCGGCCTCGGCGCCGGTCACCGGCAGGCCCCGTGGATCGAGCAGGCCGATCTGCACGAGCACGCTGGCCTGGTCCCAGTAGATGTGTTCGTGCGACACCTTGCCGTCCTTCACCCCCACCACGACGACGAACGCGGCCTCGACCGGCCTGCCCGTGGGCGCGACACCGGGAAGCATCCAGTCGATCACGGTCGTGTGCGTGAAGGAGATCACCAGTTCCTCGACGATCTGGCTCTCGCCCACGGTTCGCGAAACGGCCACCATCTTCACGTCCGGGGGGAAGAACTTGCCGACGAGGTGATCCCGATAAAAGGCCCGCACACCATCCCGCCCGAACCCTCCCATCATGGTGGGCACGTGATTGAGGTGCGGCGCGTCCG
This sequence comes from Pirellulales bacterium, assembly GCA_044368305.1. GTDB lineage: Bacteria > Planctomycetota > Planctomycetia > Pirellulales > UBA1268 > QWPN01. Next base: position 6,431 of record JBIPLS010000068.1, on the reverse strand, counting down.
TCATCGTGGCCATGGTCGTGTCCAGGTCGCCGGCGAGTTCGGCCTGCACATGTTTCTGGAACAGTTCGACCATTGCCTGGTGTGGTTCGGACGGACGTTCCATGACTCGTTGGGCCTCCCCTCGCCGACCATGCGTGCGGGCGTTCCGGACGGACGAGCGACGAGTGTAGGCCGCGCGGCGGAAACCGGCGACACCATCACCTCGTGCACAGCCGCACCCGCATCACCGGACTCGTCTCGGGCCGGCTGGATGACGCGCCGAACTCGCTGGAGCGTGCCGCACAGGCGACCTACGGCCGGCTCGCCTGCCCGACCGGCCAGCCCCGGAGCTTCGCGTGCATCACGGCGACGCGGCCCATGAAGTGATCCATGCGAAACGGCCCGGCCGCCGCGGCGATGTGCTCCCGCGCCTTGTCGGCGTCACCGAGGGCCTCGAAGTGCAGCCCTACGTACAAGTGGGCGTAGCACAGCTGGTTCCGACGGGCTTCCCCTGCGCCCGCTTCTGCCGCGGCCAGGACCTCCCCGGGCGGGCACTTCCCGGCGTACAGAGCCAGGATCTCCGCCATGGGAACCCGCCGGTCTTCGCCCACCGGCAGCAGCGCCTTCCGGGCGGCATCGGGCCCCTTCGCCTTGGCCACGCAGAGAAAGTGCCAGACGGCGTTCTCGACGTCATCGGGGTTCACGGTGCGGTGCAGCTCGAACTGCTTCTGGCCGTCGGCATGGCGTTCCGCGTAGTACAGCGCCAGTCCCCGTTGCCAGAGTTCCGGCTCCGCCCCCGGCGCGGCCACGACGAGCTGATCAAAGACGCGGGCCGACTCGATGGGCTTGGAGTCGAAGAGCAGTTCGACGGCCTCCCGAAACAGTTCCCGGGGCGTCGGCCCGGCGGCGAAACCGGTGGCCACGAGGAAAAACACCGGGGCCGCGAAGCGGAGCCGCAAGGGATTCATGCACGGGCTCGGAACCGGGCTGCATGCTGGGGCGCGATCGACTTATCCTAACAGGAGACGCCCGCCGCTCGGCAGCACCCACTCGAGGACCGCCGCACCACATGGCCGAGAGATTCTTTCAGACCACGAACGCCTTGGCCCTGGTGGCGTGGATAGCCCTGGTGCTCTTCCCGGGCAGAAAACTCGTCTCGGGCGTGCTCTGCGCCGTGGTCGTCCCGGGCTTGCTCGCCCTGGCATACGCCGCGGTGATCGGCTGGAAACTCGCCGTCGATGGCCCACCGCCCGCGGACGTGATGACTCTGGCCGGCCTGCGGAAAGTCTTCGGCGACGACTGGGTCTTCGCCGCTGCCTGGACCCACTATCTGGTTTTCGACATGGTCGTCGGCGCCTGGATCGCCCGGGACAGCGTGCGGTTGGGATTGCCCGGGCCGCTGCGGACGCTGGCCCTGGTGCTCACGTTTTTCGCCGGGCCGGTGGGATTTCTCGTGCACATCGTGGGCCGAGGCGTGCTCCGGAAGACGATCGCCGCCGGCCCGGTCGGGGGCATCGGCGGCCCGATTTCGGTGGCCGGCGGCCGGGATGCCGCACGGTGCCCGGGCACCGAGGCCCGGCGGTAGCGGGATCGCCCGGCGGAATCGGCCTGCCGACGGCGGCGGCGGTCTGGTACACCCCTTCTTGGGCTGGGCTCGGCCAGTCGGCAGGATGCTGCCGGCGCGTGGGCCGCTCGCCACCGCACGGGGCTCACGGCATGCAGTTCATCGTCAGTCTGGTCGGTTGGTTCGTGGCGATGGTCGTGCTGATGTCGATCGTCGAGCATCGCGTCCACGGCGGGCTGATGCACCGCAAACCGCGGAGCTTCCTCACCCGCGGCCTGGCGTTCCGCCGCCGGATGTTCACCAGCCACGCCATCGAGCACCACGGCCAGTACCGCGGGTCGTTCCACGACGAACCCGTGCCCCACGGCGAGGATCGGGGCATCCGGCTGTGCGTATGGGAGGGCCTGGTCGAGTCTCTCCCGATGAGTCTCCTGCTGGGCTGCTTCTCGATAACCGGCGCGATCATGTTTCCGGTCGTCGTCTGCATGCATCACCTGATGTGGAATCAGATCCACTTGGAGATGCACAAGCCCGAGAAGCGATTCTTCTCGAACTGGGCCGCTTACAAGTGCGTCGCCCGGCACCACTACCTCCACCACCGCTACCCGAGCAAGAACTTCAACGTGGCGTTGCCAATCGGCGACTACCTGTTCGGCACATTGGCGAAGGCGAGCCCCGCCGACGTGCTCGCGATGCAGGCCGAGGGCATCGCCTGAGCCATCCCCCGGCAGGGCGCACCGCCTCGGCAGGGCCGTCAGCCAAAGCCAGCCCTCCGAGATACGCCAGCCGCATGCCCTCCTCTGCCCCTGCCCGTCGCCAAGTCGCCTGTCGCTGGCTCGTCTACATGCTGCGCTGCCGTGACGGCTCGCTCTACACGGGCATCACGAACGACCTGCCGAAGCGGCTCGAGGCCCACACTGCCGGCAAGGCGTCCAAATACACCCGGAGCCGGCGTCCTGTCCGGCTCGCCTACAGCGAGCCCCGGCGGTCGAAATCGGCGGCCCTGAAGCGGGAGGCGGCCATCAAGCGGCTGTGCCGGGCGGAGAAAGACCGACTGATAATACGGATCCCGCTTGATTCAGAGGCGTGGCAGAAAGAAGGTGGAAAAAGGTGACAGCCACCATGTGTCTCAAGACCCCGGCTTTCGGCCGGGGCCGTGTCGCCTGCGGCGCCCGGCAAATGGTGGCTGTCACCTTGTTCCGCGCGAGGCTCGTGTGGGATCCGTCTAAGAAAAGGAGCCGGCCATGATCGCGACGAGAATCCCCCTGCTGCTGGCAGTGCTGCTCTTGCCCGCTGTGGCGGAAAAACCGCTCCAGCCAGTGCTGGATTTCGCCGGCGCTGACGCCGCCCAGAAGTGGCAGGCCGTGAACGACGGCGTGATGGGCGGCGTTTCCGACGGCCGCTTCAAGATCACCGCCGAGAAAACCCTGGAGTTCTTCGGCACGCTCTCGCTGGAAAACAACGGCGGCTTCGCTTCGGTCCGGACCACGCCCACGGCTTTCGACATCGAAGCCGGGGATACCGTCGTCGTCCGCGTGAAAGGCGACGGCCGGGAGTACGTCCTGAATCTCTACACGACGAGCCGCCGGATGGCCTTCTCGTACCGGGCGCCGCTGCCGACCACGAAAGACGAGTGGACGGAAGTGAGAGTCCCGCTGGCCGACTTCATCCCCACGGCGTTCGGCAGGCGGGTTCAGGGCATGGGGCCGGTCGAGCCAGACCAGATCAACGGGTTGGGCTTCATGCTCAGCGACAAACAGGCCGGGAAGTTCCGGATGCAGGTCGAGTGGGTGAAGGTCGAGCGGGGGGCGAAGTGAGCCCGGCGCCGGACTGGACGTGAAGCAGGCGCGGCCCGATGACACAAACTCGACCGGCGCCGAGATCGCGGCGGCTGGGCGCGGGGAGTCATGCCGGCTGATTCAGGCTGGCGTAAAAACTCAGCGGGGAGCAGTCCCCGATCGTCACGCTCCGGGCAAGAACGGACGCAGATCCATTTGAGCCTGACGTCGGCGATCCGTTCTCGCCGGAGCCGCGTTCGCTTCTCATCGTCGGCGACCCGGGAAAAGGCTTGCCGAGCTGCAAGTCGGCGCCGCGAATGAACGTGATCATGGGGCAGGCAGGCAGGCCTCTCGAAAAGCGGATTGACCGGCGCGGTGCGGGCGACGAAGGCCGTGCAGCCGCTCCTCGCACCCCGGCCCTGCCCCTACGGCAGAGCCGGGCCGGGGCGCTCTGCCGCAGCCTTGGTGCGGACGAATGCATCGAGACGGCCGCGGGAAGGCCGCACCGTGACGTCGCCATCCGTGAACGCGTCGATCGTGAACTCCACCGGCACGCGATCGTATTCGTCGCCGACCTCGCCCACTTCGTGGCCCGCCGGGGCGCCGACGGTGACGTGGAACCGCGCGGCAGGAACCTCGATGGATCGCTGCGGCTGGGCCGCGTCCGCGAAGAGGGCGTCGGAATGCTGGTTGTTGATCCACTTGTCGATGTCATCGGCCGTCGCGGCGGCGGGGAACACGTGAATCACGGCCGACGCGTCCGCCTTTCCGTCCGTGGTCGAGACCACGACGACAATCCGCTGGCCAGGCAGGGTGTAGAACTTCTTCGTCGGCCCGTGCGCGAGCATCGAGTAGTAGCGGTTCACCTCGAGCGCCGGGGATTCCGGGTTGAGCTCGACGATCCGTTCGGCGGCCCGCGCGGGTGACGGGCCGAAGGCGAGCACCATCGCCAGGCCGATGCTCGCGGCGATCGCTGACGCACGCATGGAAGTTGCCTCCAAAACCCGGAAAGCCGTTCTGAAACAGGGCCGGCCCCACGCGGCCGACGGAACGCGACGTGCTGCCACCCGCCGACGGAAAGAAGGATATGTTCGGCGATCGCGATGCTGCAATCGACCTGCGACTTCGAGGGCCTGTCCGCGGCCTTCGTGGGCGGAGCCTTGGGGTCGGCGTCCTTTGGCCTGCCTAGGAAATCCTGATCCAGTCGATATGAAGGTCTACTGCCCTACGGGCGCGGAGACTTTCGATGACAAGACGACGGAAAAAGCACCGTCCCGAGGCGATCGTTGCCAAGCTGCGTGATGCAGACGTAATGCTGAACGTGGGCACGTCTTCGAGCGAAGGGCATGCACGGTGATCGGCCAGTCGCGGAGCAGTCAGCGACTCGAGGCCAAGCCCCGTACGGACGAGGTGCAGCGGATGCTGCAGTTGGCGAGGGCGAAGCCGAGGTACGGGTATCGCCGGATCGGCTGGCTGCTTCGAGAAGAGGGATGGCGTGCCCGGTTGCCTCGAGTGTTTCACCCGTGGCAGCGGGAGGGGCTGAAAGTGCCTGTAAAGAAGCGGAAAAATCCTCGTCTGGGATCGAGCGTCAATGGCCGTCATCGACGACGAGCCGAGGCCCCGAATGACGTGTGGTATCGGGACTTCGTGTTCGACAGAAAGGCGAGCGGCAGCCCGCTGAAGTGGCTGTCGGTCGTGGACGAGTACACCCGCAAATGCCTGGCCCTGAAGGTCGACCGAGGCATGACGAGCGAGGACGTGATCGACACGCTCTCCGAGCTGTTCGCGATGCGCGGTGTGCCTCGGCACATCCGCAGCGATAACGGCCCGGAGTTCATCGCCCAGGCTCTGCGCCACTGGTTGGGTGCCGTAGGCGTCGACACCCTCTAAGCCGGGGAGCCCATGGCAGAACGGCTACGCCGAGAGCTTCCACGGACGCTTCCGGGAAGAGTTCCTCGCCATGGAGATCTTTGATGGCGTCCGGGATGCCCGGTCGCTCACAGCCGCTTGGAGAGACGAATACAACGCCCAGCGGCCCCACAGTTCGCTTGGTTACCTGACCCCGGCCGGGTTCGCCGCCGCGTGTGGGTCTGGAGCCGAGGCCTTGGACTGGAGCTCGTAGCACACCGCTTCCTCGGCGTTTCGCAGATACAGCCTGTCGCCGACGATGACCGGGTGGTTCCAGCTCTTCCCCGTGAGCGCGGGGAGTTTGGCCAGCTCCTCAAGCCGGTCGGGGTTGGCTCGCAGCAGCACCAACTGCCCCTGCTCGCTCACGACCACGATCAGCTCCGAATCCGCGAGCAACAACGCCTGCCCCTTCTCGTAGCGTCCGCCCTTCCAGCGTCGTTTGCCGTTCTCCAGGTTGATGCACGTGAAAATCGTGTTGTCGAATCCGTAGGCGCAGCCCTTGTGCAGGACGCAGTCGTTGAAATCGGACTTCAGGTCCTTGGACGTCCACACCTCCGCGCCCGCCAGCGTGCCGTCGGTCTCCGAGACGCGCACAAGCCGCGTGCCCGTTCCCATGCCCGTCGGGATGAGGAGCAGATCGCGATCGATGATTTTCGGCTGCAGCGCTCGGTAACCCGGGTGCGGCCATTCATAGCGGAGGAGTTCCACACCGGACTCGGGCTTCCAGAAGTGGGCACCCTGTTCGCTCAGGATTGCCAGCATCGAGCGCCCCAACAGGTTCACGATCTGCACGGTGCCGTAGGAATGCACGCCACAGGGGGCCGACCACGCCGGGGTGCCGTCCGCCGTTGTGAACGCGAGCACGCCTTTGTCGTCCTTGCCGCCGGCGTAGACGATCACGAGGCCGCCGTGCACGCATGGCGAGGCGGCGAATCCCCACATCGGCGGTTCGCGGTCGGCCTCTTTCCGCAGATCGACCTTCCACAGCAGTGTTCCGTCGGCGGCGTCCAGTTTCAGCAGCCAGCCCTCGGCCCCCAGGGAGTACACGGCGCCATCGGCGATGGTGGGCGTGGCACGAGGCCCGAGTCCCCCCAGGGCTTCGAAGAACCGCCCCGGGATCGTGTGCTCCCAAACTTGGGTTCCCTTGTCCCCGTCGTAGCACACGACCGCCTCGTCGTCCCCGCGCTGCTCCTGCGTCACGA
>JBIPLS010000067.1:0-15576 GCA_044368305.1 Pirellulales bacterium | reverse complement strand
CGGCCGGCACCGCCGCCGCCCCCGCGCCCAATAGCGCGATCGTCATCACGGGCCGGACCACGGAGCCGACCGTGAGTCCGGCGAGGACCGTCTTCACGAGCAGCGGGTTCGCCGCCGCGAACCGATCGAGCTCGGCCCGCACGAAGGAGCGGTAGTCCTCCGACACCAACGGCAGCGCCGCGTGCCGCCGCTCGAGGTCGGCGAACCAGGCCGTGCGGTCGGCGGCCACGAGCCGCGGCCCGAGCCGGGCGCCGAGCCGCGGGTCCCGCCGGCAGGCATCGTCGAGGCGGTCCCCGAAATCCTCCAGCGCCCGCTTCAGGGCGTCGAGTTCGCGGGCCGCGAAGTCCTCCTTCCGCTCGGCGGCGGTGCGTCCCACACCCAGACGCCGCGCCGTCCACGAGATGCCCCGCCCCACCGTGCGGTAGCCCGTGCTGACGACGAGATCCACGGCCGACCGCCGCGGCTCCAGCCACCGCCAGACTTCGTCCCAGACGATCTCGCGCGGGGGCGGCGGCAGTTCGACCTCCACCCGCCCCTCGCGCTCCAGCAGCCGCTGCGCGTCCCGCCATCCCGAAGCCGCCCGCTCCAGGCCGTCGAGCCACGCGGCGAGGCCCGTCTCCGGATCGGCCACGACCGCCAGGGCGCCGGCCATCGCCCGCCGCTTGATGCGGTCGAAGTCGCCCGTCGCCAGCCGCGCGGCGAGCGGCTGGGCGCCGCCGTCGGGTGTCAGCTCGGGGAGCGGGTGGAGCGCGATGCGGCCGGCCTCGGCGGCGGCGAAGTCGTGCGGCGCGGCGTACACCGCGGCCGGCTGCACGCCGGTCTCGGCGGTGAAGGTGCCGAGCCAGCCGGGAATCCGCTCCCGTTGCCGCGGCCAGTCGACCATGTTGAAGACCACGATCACCGTCTTGCCCGCCGTGGCCGCGGCCGTGAAGAAGTCGCGGACGGCGGCGTCGTTGTACTTCTGCTGCGTGAGCACGGCGACGATCACGTCGGCGGCGGCCCGCACGAGTTCGGCACGGTGCCAGTTCGCCCGCAGCGTGCCGTCGATGTCGGGGGTGTCGAGGACGACGAGCGGCTCCGGCTGTATGCCGCCCGGATCCTCGCGCCACACGAGCACGTCGGCGGCCGTGGCGTCGATCGCGTCGCTCGGCCCGCGCCAGGGCACCGGCCGGAAGCCGGGGAACAGGGCGGCGAGGTCCGTGCGGGCGGCCACGCCCCGTGCCAGGCTCGCCACGGGATGGATCGTGCGGGCCGCCTCGGGCACCGAGGCCGTGATCACGGCCCCGACGAGCGTGTTGGTGATCAGGCTCTTGCCGGTGTTGGTGCCGCCGCACACCGCCGCCACCAGCAGCGGCTCGCGGTCGACCTGCGGCCGCAGCTTGCCGAACAGGGCGGCATGCCAGTCCGTGGCGGCGGGATCGTCCGCGCCGAGCGCGGCCGCCAGGGGGACGAGCCGCTCCACCTGGTCGCAGAGGTCGGCGACCGTGCCGCTCCAGGCGGCGAAGGAGGCGGCGGTGCCGTGGGGCGCCATGCGAGGGTCCGAGATGAACGAGCCCGCGGCGGTGGTCCGCGGGGAGGGATGGTTCGTTGCCGTTGCAGCCGGGCCGTCCTACACTCTCCCGAGGACGATCGCCATCGGTCGCCAGTGTGTCTTCCGCGGGATTCCCCCGCAAACCCCGCGTTTCCGCCGCCCCATGCTCGAACGTCGTCCCGTCTTTCCCGGCGTCATCGAGATGAACACCCAGGCCGGGTGGCGGATCGGCTGCAACGTGTACCTCGTGTACGACGACCGGGCCTGGGGCCTCGTCGACATCGGCTACGAGGAGACGGTCGATGAGATCATCGAGCTGATCCGGCAGCTGGACTTCCCCCTGTCGCAGTGCAAGGCCCTCGTGGCCACGCACGCCGACGTGGACCACATCCAGGGGCTCGCCAAGGCCAAGGCGATCCTCAAGGCACCAGTCCTGGCCCACGCCAAGGCGGTCGAGGCGATCGAGTCGGGCGACCGCGTGAAGACGTTCGCCGAGATCGCCGCCCAAAACGTGCACATGGAGATGCCGCCGGTGAAGGTGGATCACGTCGTCGCCGACGGCGACACGATCGACATCGGCTCCCGGCCGCTCGCGGTCTGGCACACGCCGGGCCACACCGACAGCCAGCTCGCCTTCCGCACGGGCGATTTGCTGCTCTCCGGCGACAACATCTACCGCGACGGCTCCGTCGGCGCGATCGACGCCCACCACGGCAGCGACATCCCCGCCTTCATCCGTTCGCTGGAGCGGATCGCCGCCAGTGACGTGAAGTGGCTGCTGCCCAGCCACGGGCCGATCTTCCCCAAGGACGACGCCCTGCTCGCCAAGACGATCGCCCGGCTGCGGGGCTACCTGACGCTGGCCGACTTCGGCACCTGCGCCCCCCACTGGCCCCTCATTGAGGAGTGGGACCGGGAACTGGCCGAAGGCCGCCTGCCGGCGTGAAACCCTGCGGATTTTTCCGTCAAGCCGGGTCGTGCGGGCCGCCGATATCCCTGGCGTCGAGGGTTTTCACGGGGGGACATACCATGCGATCGCGCCTGCTCGCCGCCGGCCTCCTGGCCGGCTTCCTGTTCGCGGCGGCCTCCGAGGTCCAAGCCCAGCCGCCCGCCGCCGGCACCCAGGCCTACGGCTACCAGTGGGGCAATTCCTACAACACCCACGACTGGAACCGGCTCTACCACTATCCCTACGTGTGGTATCCGCAGAACTTCTACTCCGACGGCTACATGCAGTCGGCCAACGATCTCTACTACCGCTATCCGCAGGAGATGCGGGTGCCGGTCTACAACCGGGCGTGGCAGAACTACTACCCGAAGTCGCGCCGCTACCACCACGGCCATCACTTCCACCTCGACGTGTTCTGAAGTCAGGCGAAACACGGGCATCCTGCCCCCCGACGGGCGAACGCCCGTCTTCGGTCGGTCGCCTGGGCATTCGGAGCCGCAGCCAAGGTGCGGTTCGAATGCCGGGCGGTCGCACCTCCGGGCGACCGTGGCCGCCGCTGACGCGGCGGCGTGCTCCGACCGCCGCTCCACAAGGGAGCACACGCGGCCTGCCACCCCCAAGGCCGCGTTGCCGGGCCATGCTCGCCACCGGCCGCCTCATGTATCCTGCCGCCATGGCCCGTCCGCTCCCCGAGAAACACGCCCCCTTCGCCGACGACCGCGCCGCCGCGCGGTGGTGGCTCGACAACGTCTATGCCGGCGACGCCGCCGTCCAGCTCTCGCCCCGGGCCGTCGTCAGCGGGATGGCGATCGGCGGGCTGATGTCGGTCTCGAACCTGTACGTCGGCCTCAAGACCGGCTGGGGGCTGGGCGTGACGATCACCGCCTGCATCATCGCCTACGCGGTCTTCAAGTTCCTCGAGCAGGTCGTGCCCGCCTACCGCACGCGGCCCTTCTCGACGCTCGAGAACTACACCATGTCGAGCGCCGCCAGCGCCGCCGGCTACATGTCGAGCGCCGGCCTCGTGTCGGCGATCCCCGCCCTCTACCTGACGACGGGCCGGCTGCTCGAGTGGTGGGAGATCGGCCTCTGGCTGGCCGCCCTCTCGATGCTCGGCGTGTTCATGGCGATTCCGCTCAAGCGGCAGTTGATCAACATCGATCAGCTCCCCTTCCCCTCCGGGATCGCCACCGCCGAAACGCTCGCCAGCATGCACGGCTCCGGCGGCGAGGCGGTGATCAAGGCCCGCGGGCTGTTCGGGGCTGCGATCGTGGGCGCGATCGTGGCCGTGTGGCGTGACCTGGTGGCCGGGATCAAGGCGACCGCCGCCTGGGCGATCCCCGCCGAGATTCCCTTCGGTCCCTTCCCCTTCGCCCGCAACCTGCTCACGAAATACACGATCGGCATCGAAGGCTCGCTGATCATGGTGGCGGCCGGAGCGATCATGGGCATGCGGGTCGCCAGCTCGATGCTCGTCGGCTCGATCATCTTCTACGGCATCATCGGCCCGATCCTCGTGGAGAAGGAGATCGCCCAGCCCGGCTACCGCGGAATCGTCTCCTGGGTGCTCTGGCCCTCGACGGCGATGATGGTCGCCTCGGGCCTGCTCTCCTTCGGCCTCAAGTGGAGGACGGTGCTGCGGGCCTTCGGCGGCCTCGGCCGGCTCGTGGGTGGACCGGCGTCCGCCGCGGACGACCCGCTGGCCCACGTCGAGGTGCCGTCGAGCTGGTTCCTGACGGGAACGCTCGCCGCCGGCACCGCCTGCGTCGTGCTGGGACACTGGCTGTTCGACATCACCTGGTGGATGGGCGTCCTCGCGGTGCTCGTGACCTTTTTCCTGTCCATAGTGGCTGCCCGGGCCACCGGCGAGACCGACATCACGCCGATCGGCGCCATGGGGAAAATCACGCAGCTCATGTACGGCGTGGTGGCGCCGCAGAACCTGACGACGAATCTGATGACCGCTTCGATCACCTCCGGCGCCGCCTCGCACGCGGCCGACCTGCTCACCGACCTGAAGAGCGGCTACCTGCTCGGCGGCAACCCCCGCAAGCAGACGATCTCGCAGCTCTTCGGCGTCGTCGCCGGCACGCTCGTGTCGGTGCCGGCGTACCTGTTCGTCGTGCAGCGGGCGCCGGAGCGGCTCGGCACCGAGTCCCTGCCGGCGCCTTCGGCGAAGGTCTGGGCGGGCGTGGCGGAACTGCTGGCCAAGGGCATCGACGCCCTGCCCGCCGGGGCGGTCGAGGCGATCGTGATCGGTGCGGCCATCGGCATCGTGCTCACGTTGCTCGAGGAGTTCGGGCCGAAGTGGTGGCGGCCCTGGCTCCCCTCGACCACGGGACTGGGGATCGCCGGCGTGATCCCGGCCTTCAACTCGTTCGCGATGTTCGCCGGGGCACTCGCCGCTTGGGCGTTCGCCAAGGCCCGGCCGAAACTCGCCGACACCTACACGGTTCCCGTGTCGAGCGGCCTGATCGCCGGCGAGAGCCTGATGGGCGTGGCGATCATCCTCGTGCTGGAAACACTCGCGGCCTGCGGGCTGCGCTGAGGCCGGGACCGGCCGCGGTACCGGTCACCCGCCGGCCACCGCGGCCACGAGCGCCTCCGCCGCGGCGGACACCTGCGCCAGCTCGATCCACTCGTCGGCGGTGTGGGCCTGGGCGATGCAGCCCGGCCCGAAGACGACGCTCGGCACACCCGCCTCCGCGAACACGCTGGCATTCGTGCCGTAGCGGGCGGCCGTCCTGCGGGCGGCGTGGCCGCCGGCCCGGGCGGCCGCCGCCAGGGACTCGAGCCAGCGGGCCGCCGGCGGATCGCCCGCCGCGTCGGCCAGCCCCGCACTCTCGAGGAACGGCGGGTCGTGCGCGACGGCGTCGGCCGCCGCCCCGCAGGCCGCGGCGATCCGCGCCATCACCTCCGCGCGGGCGGCGACGGGCGACTCGCCCGGCAGGACACGCCGCTCGACCTCGAGCACGGCCAGATCCGGCACCAGGTTCACACCCGCGCCGCCGTGGATGGTGCCGAGGTTCAGCGTGGGCGGCCCGCAGGGATGATCCGCGTGCCGACTCTGCAATTCCGCCGCCAGCGCCTCGATCGCCAGGATCACCCGGCCCGCCGGGTAGATCGCGTTTTTCCCCTGTTCGGGAAAGGCGCTGTGGCAGGCGCGACCCCGAACCCGGATCCGCCACCGCACGGCTCCCTTGTGCTGCACGACGAGATCGAGCGCGGTCGGTTCGGCGACGACCGCCAAGACCGGCCGGTTCCCGACGAGCTGCCGGGCCGCGGCGTCCGCCGGCGCAGGCTCGCCCCACAATCGCGTCAGGGCGCGGGCACCGCTGAATCCGAACTCCTCGTTGACCGTCGCCGAGAAGACGACCGTGGCCAGCCGCGGCCGCGCGGATGCCTGGAGCGCCTCCAGGGCCAGGAGCATCGCCGCCATGCCGCCCTTCACGTCACAGGCGCCCCGGCCATACATCCGCCCGTCGCGAACCAGGGGCGTGAACGGCTCGATGGTCATGCCCTCGACGGGCACCGTGTCCTGGTGCGCGTCCCACAGGAGCACCGGTGCGTCGGGGACGGTGGCCTCCAGCCGGGCGACGACGTTGTCGCGGCCCGGGGCCACGGGCTGCCGGGCCCAGGGCAGGCCGGCCGCGGTGAACCGCTGCACGAGGTGATCGGCGACCCGGCCCTCCAGGTACTCGGGCCCCGAGATGTCGCGGCCCATCGGATTCACGCTCGGGCGGCGGATGAGGTCGGCGAGAATCGGCGTCGGGTCGGGCATGCGACCACCCTACCAAAAGACCGCCGAGCGTTCCCGGGCCCGCGGCCGAGGTCGCTCCGCCGCGGCTCGACGGCCTGGTACAATCGGTGCTCACGACCGCGACGCCGGCGACTCCGCTTCGCCGGGGCGGGCGGGTTCGGTTGTCAGTCCGCCGGAGACCCTCACTTCGATGTCCACGTGCCATGCCGCCAGGGTCGCCGTCTTCGCCCTCACCGTGACCGTAGCCGCGGCCCCGTTCGCATCCGGCGAAGCGGCCGGCCGTGACGAGCAGGAACTGCGGGCGGCGTCGCGCCGGTATCGAGAAGCGCTCGACCGAGGCGACGGGCGGGCACTGGCCGCGCTGTGGACGGCCGATGGCGACATCATCGACGGGCAGGGCGCCGTGCTGCAGGGCCGGGCGACGGTCGCCGCCACGGTCAAGCCCGCCGCGGACGCACCAGCGACCTCGTTCAAGATCGGCGACACCAAGATTCGCTTCCTTACCGACGTCGTGGCGCTCGAGGACGGCACCGTGACGGTCGACGTGCCCGGGCTCGCCAGTCCGCTCAAGGGCCGGTTCTCCGCCACCTGGGTCAGGGAGGCGGACGGCTGGAAGATCGCGGCCTTGCGCGAGGATCGGCTCGATGCACCCGCCGGCGGCGAGACGCTCGCCGACCTCGATTGGATGGTGGGCGATTGGGTCGTCGTCGACGACCGTGCGGGCAAGCCGGCGGCCGAAGGCCTGGAAAAACCGGCCATCGAGATGACTGTCCGTTGGAACGCGAAGCGAACCTTCCTGCTCAGGGACGTGAAGATTCCCGCTCCCGGCGACGACGCGGACGCCCTGCACGTGACCCAGAGAATCGGCTGGGATCCACTGTCGCGGCAGATCCGCTCCTGGGTGTTCAGCTCCGACGGCGGCCACGGCGAGGCCGTCTGGGAGCGTGACGGCGACTCCTGGGTGGCCCGCACCACCGCCGTGCTGCCGGACGGCAGCCAGACGTCGTCGCTCAACATCTACACCTTCGACGGCAAGAACCGCTGCGCCTGGCGGTCGTTGCCAACCCACGTCGGCGGCGAGCACACGCCGCCGGTGAACATGACGATGATCCGCAAGGGAGAAAAACCGTGACCGCCCGCTTCTCGCCCGTCCGTGCCGCGATCGTCGCCGCCTGCCTGGCATCACCGTCCTGGCCGATCGCGACCGCCGCCGAGCCTCCCGCCGCGGCCGGGGAGCCGGCACCGGCGGCCGACGCCGCCGACCCCGGCGATCTCGCCCGCAAGGCGGAGATCATGAACAGCGAGCGCTGGCGACGGGCGATCTTCGAACTCGGCGAATGGCTCTCCGCCCAGGAAATCTACACGCCCGACGAGGTGCGGCGGATCAAGTCGAACTTCAATCGGCGGGTCGCCGCGATGTCGTCCTACGAGCTGGACTACCTGCTCGACGACCTCGACGCCAAGTTCAAGATCCTCGACACCCCGGAGGCGAAGGAAGCCCGCAACTGGGTGGGGCAATACCTGTCGGTGATGTCGGACCAAAAGCGGGCCGAGGTTCTCAAGGACGTGCCGGACGTCGTCACGATGACGTCCGGGCAGCTGCAGCAGGAGATCCAGCGGATCGAGCAGCGCCGGGCTGCGCTCCAGCGGCAACAGGCGGCGTTCGACCAGGGCCGTCGCCAACTGGTCGATCAGGCGGCGGCCGCCCGCCAGGCCACGGCAGCCGCCTCGAACGCGGCCGCGGCCCGCGCCCAGGCCGGGGCCGTGTCGATGTCGCCCTACCGCGGCCAGGACGGTGGCAAGCCGCCCTTCTCCGACGTCAAGGGGTCGGGCATGAGCGTCGGCGTCGGCCCCTTCGGCGCCTACGTGAACTTCAACGTGGGCAATTTCTGACGCCGATCCTGGCGCCGGGCCAGCGGCCGTGGCCCGCGGGGGTAGGTTCGCGCAATCTCGGCAGTCTGGGCAGCCAGCAACCGTTGCGGCGACCAAAGTCGGCCTGGCCCGCGGGCCGGAGTCGATGGTACTTCCTGCCACGGGTTCCCGTCTTCGCTCCCCGGCACGGCCATGCTTCGCATCCTCCGCACCCAGGCGCCCGAACCCGTCCCTATCCTGCCCCTCCGTGCGGACGTGCCGCGGCCACGGTTCTCCGTGATGCTGCCGACCTTCCAGCCCGACGACAAACTCGTCGCCGCACTGCGGTCCGTGCTCACCCAGGCCCCGGCTGGGGGGGCCATGCAGATCGCCGTGGTCGACGACTGCTCCAGCCCCGGCCTCGCCCGTCGCCTCGTCGACCAGGCCGGCCCGCCGGGCCGGATCGAGTTGATCGAGCACCCCGAACGCCTCGGCCTTGCCGGCAACTGGAACCGCGCCATCGGCCTCGCCCGGGGCGAGCTCGTGCATCTCCTGCACCAGGACGACTACGTCCTGCCGGGGTTTTACGCGGCGATCGATCGCGGCTTTCGCACCGCGGCCCGAGCCGGCATGGCCTTTTGCCGCAGCCGGATCATCGACGGCTCCGGCCGGACGACGAAAACGTCGTCCCGCCTGCGGTGGCTGCCGGGCATCCTCGACGGCTGGCTGCCCCTGATCGCCGAGCGGCAGCGTGCCCAGACGCCCGCGGTCGTCGTGCGTCGCGACACGTACGAAGCCGTCGGCGGGTTTCGGCCGGAACTATGTCAGACCGTCGATTGGGAGATGTGGGTGCGGATCGCCGCGGGGCATGCGGTGTGGTACGAGCCGCGCTGCCTCGCCGCCTACCGGCGGCATCCCGGCAACGAATCGACGCGGCTGCTGCAATCCGGGGACACCTGGCCGGACATCATCCGCGCGATCGAGCTCAACGCCACGCACCTGCCGGAGAGCATCCGCCACGGGGCCGTGCAGGCCAGCGTCCGCTGGCATGCGGCCTCGGCCCTCCGCACGGCTGAGCGGCTGCTCGCCGCAGGCTCGTTCGACCAGGCGGCGGCCGCCCTGGCCAACGTGCCGACGCTCGTGCGGATGATCGAAGCCGCGCGGCCGGTACGAATCGTGCACCGGCGGCTCGACAGCCTGCGGGAGCGGGTCGCCAGGCGGGCCGCCTGAGGCGGCCGCCACGCCGCATGCGGCCGACCGACCTGCGATCGTCCGCTTCCCGGCCGAAAAGCGGCCCTGCTCGCCGCATCCCCGGCAGGTCTGTATAACTGTGACGGTTGTGACGGCTGGCCGGTGGCCCGCGAGGCCGCCGGTTTTTTTGGGCGCGACTTCGTGACGAATTTCACGAAGTCCGTTCCGCCGGCCGATTTCTGCATGTATCCGCGGTCCGCTCCATGGAAGCCATCCTCCCAGTCCTGCTGTTCGTCGCGATCGCGGCCGCGGTCTCCGTGGGCCTGGTGGTCGCGGCCCAGCTGATCGGGCCGCGGCGTTCCGGGGCGGTCAAGGAGATGCCCTACGAGAGCGGCATGGATCCGGTCCACGACACCCGGCGGCGGTTCGACGTCCGCTTCCACCTCGTGGCCATCACGTTCCTCGTCTTCGACGTCGAGTTGCTCTTCCTCTACCCCTGGGCGGTGGCGAGCCGGTCGGTAGCGGGAGTCGATGGCGCCGTGGCCGGGGGACTCGTCACGTCGCGGGGCCTGGTGTTCGGCGGCGCCATCGCCTTCATCGCCCTGGTGATCGTCGGCTTCGCCTACGACTGGCGCAAGGGGGTGTTCCGGTGGCGGTGAACGATCTGCAGCTGCCCGAGAACGTGTTCGTCAGCCGGCTCGACTCCCTGGCGAACTGGTGCCGCAAGAACAGCCTCTGGCCGATGCCTTTCGCCACGGCCTGCTGCGGCATCGAGCTCATGGCCACGGGCGCGAGCAAGCACGACCTCGCCCGGTTCGGCGCCGAGGTGTTCCGCTTCAGTCCCCGGCAGTGCGACCTGATGATCGTCGCCGGCCGCGTCGTCATGAAGATGTTGCCGGTGCTGCAGCGGATCTGGCAGCAGATGCACGAGCCCAAGTGGTGCATCTCGATGGGGGCATGCGCGAGCACGGGCGGTGTGTTCGACACCTACGCCGTCGTCCAGGGCATCGACCGCTTCATTCCCGTCGACATGTACGTGCCGGGCTGCCCGCCGCGTCCCGAGCAGCTCATCCAGGCGATCATCGATCTCCAGGACAAGATCCAGCGCGAGGGCACGATCACCGGACGCGAGTTCTCCACGGCCGACCGCCAGCTCCGCAAGCGGGCGCTCGTGGAGGCGGCGGATCCGCTCGTCGTCGATGCCGCCCGCAACCCCGTGCTGCAGCGGCAACTCGCCGCCGCCGCAGAAGCGAGCGGATCGAAATCCTGACCACCGAGACCCGCCACGTCCCCATGCCGTTCGCGCCCCCCGCCGTCGACGACGTCCTCGCCTCCCTCGTGCAGCGGTTCGGCCCCCTGGAGTCGTCCGTCTATCGCGGCCAGACGCGACTGGTCGTGCCCGAGAGCGACGCCTTCGACGTGCTGCAGTTTCTGGCCGCAGGGGGCTTCGACCTGCTCGTCGACGTGACCTGTGTCGACTATCTGGAATACCGCGGTGCCTCCCGGCGGTACGGGCTCGTGTATCTGCTGGCCTCCACGACCACGAACCAGCGTCTCACGGTGCGGGTGTACGTCGACGATCCCGAGCCCACGATCCGCAGCGTCGTGCCGATCTGGGCGGGAGCCGAATGGCTGGAGCGCGAAGTGTGGGACATGTTCGGTATCCGTTTCGCCGGGCACCCCGACCTCCGCCGCCTGATGATGCCCGAGGAGTTCACCGCCCACCCGCTGCGCAAGGACTACCCCCTGCAGGGTCGCGGTGAACGCCACAATTTTCCCGTCATCACCCGAGACCACAGCTAGCCCATGTCGATCGCGCCCGCCGATTTCGACGTCACGCGAAGCGGCCCCGAAGCGGGCGTCCGGTCCGAGGACTACCTCTGGACGCTGAACTTCGGCCCCCAACACCCGGCCACGCACACCACGCTCCGCCTCGTGCTCAAGCTCGAGGGGGAGCGGGTTGTCGATGCGATGCCGGAGATGGGATACCTCCACTCCGGCTTCGAGAAGATCGGCGAGCACCTCACGTTCAACCAGTACGTCACGGTCACGGACCGGATGAACTACATTTCGCCGATCGCCAACAACGTGGCCTGGCACCACGCTGTCGAGACCCTGCTCGGCATCGAGCTCACCCCGCGGTGCAAGTACATCCGCACGATCGTCGCCGAACTGGCTCGGATCAGCGATCACCTGCTGTGCAACGGGGCCGTCGGCCTCGACACGGGGGCCTTCACGTTCTTCCTCTACGCCTTCTACCAGCGTGAGGTGATCTACGACATCCTCGAGACGCTCTGCGGGGCCCGGTTCACGAACTCCTACACCCGCGTGGGCGGCGTCTCCCAGGACTTCACGCCGCTGGTCATCGAGAAGATCCGGCGGTTCCTCGAGACTTTCCCCAAGACGCTGGACGACATGGAGCGGCTGCTCACGCGGAACCGCATCTTCGTCGATCGCACCAAGGGCGTGGGCGTGCTCACCAAGGCGGAGGCCGTCGCCGGCGGCGCCACTGGCCCGGTGGCGCGGGCCAGCGGCGTGACCCGGGATCTCCGCAAGGACGAGCCCTACCTGGCCTACGCGGACTTCCAGTTCCAGGTCTGCTGCGCGAGCGCCGGCGACTGTTACGCCCGGTATCTCGTGCGCATGCAGGAGATGCGGGAGAGCCTGAAGATCCTCAGCCAGGCCCTGGAGAACCTGCCGCCGGGCCCCGTGAACGTGGGCATCGACCAGCGCACGGCGCTGCCGACGAAGAAGCAGGTCTATTCGACCATCGAGGGCACGATCTCGCACTTCGAGTTGTCGATGGCCAACCGCGGCTTCGACGTGCCCCGCGAGGAGAGTTACGCCGCGATCGAGGCCCCGAACGGCGAACTCGGCTTCTACGTCGTGGGCGACGGCTCCGATACCGCCTACCGCGCCCGCTGCCGGCCGCCGAGCGTCCTGCACTTCGCCCTCTTCCCGCAGCTGATTCGCGGCCACACGCTCTCCGACGTCGTGGCGGTGCTCGGCAGCCTCAACATCATCGCCGCGGAGCTCGACCGATGAACGCAACTGCCGACCAGCGTGGGGGTGGGACGGGGCTGCCCGTGCCGTCGGGCCGGCGTGGCCGGCCAGCGGAGGCAGGATGCCGGAGCGCAGACGGCCTCGAGCGAGCGAAGGCCAGGATGGCCGCAGCGCGCGTCCGGGCGAGGCGGCACGGGCAGCCCCGGCCGGCGCCACTCGATAAACCGTGCCTGACATGATCGTCCAGCGAAAGATCCTCACCGACGAGATGGTGGCGAAGATCGAGGCGCTCGCGCCACGGTACCCGAACCGCCGCGCGCTGACCCTGCCGGCGCTCCACATCGTCAACGCCGAACTCCGGCACGTGCCGCTCGAGGCCGTGGTCGAGATCGCGCAGGTGCTCGGCCTGGCGCCGGCCGAGGTGCAGGACACGCTCACCTTCTACCAATTCTTCCACCAGGAGAAGCCGCACGGCAGGGTGCGGGCGTTCGTCTGTCGATCGGTGTCCTGCGCGCTTCGCGGCGGCGACCAGTTGCTCGAGCACCTCTGCCATGCCAACGGCATCACCCCCTACGGCACGACGCCGGACGGCGAGTTGACGATCGAGCCGGCCGAGTGCCTGGGCGCCTGCGATTTCGCCCCCTGCATCCTCGCCAATGACGACCTGCTCAAGAACATGACCCCCGAGGCGGCCGCGGCCGAACTCAAGAAGCCGCGGGCGAGGGCCACCTGACCATGCAGCCATTCAAGACCGTCCTCCTCGAGGCCGTCGGCGTGCCCGACGGCCACACGATCGCCAGCTACAAGAGCCGCGGTGGCTACGCGCCGCTCGAGGCCGTGCTCGCGGGCAAGCAGCCGGCCGACGTGGTGGAGATGGTCAAGGCCTCGGGGCTCCGCGGCCGTGGCGGCGCGGGCTTTCCCACCGGCCTGAAGTGGACGTTCCTGCCCAAGGACCATCCCGGGCCGATTTACCTGTGCATCAACGCCGACGAGAGCGAGCCGGGCACGTTCAACAACCGGATCCTCATGGAGGACGACCCGCACCAGGTGATCGAGGGGATCATCCTCTCGTCGTTCGCCACGCGGGCCTCGACCGCCTACCTCTACCTGCGGTACGAGTACCCGAAGAGCTGGCACCGGCTGCAGGCGGCGATCGACGAGGCCTACGCTGCCGGATACCTGGGGAAGAACATCCGCGGCACGAGTTTTTCGCTCGACGTCTATCTCCACCGCGGCGCGGCCGCCTACATCTGCGGCGAGGAGACGGGGCTGATCGAGAGCCTGGAGGGCAAGCGGGCCTGGCCGCGGATCAAGCCGCCGTTCCCGGCGATCGAGGGGCTGTTCCGCAAGCCGACGGTGGTGAACAACATCGAGACCATGGCCTGCGTGGCCCAGATCGCCCGCCGCGGCGTCGAGTGGTTCAAGTCGATTGGCGTGCCGGCCGACCCGAACAACCCGCGCGATCCCGGCTCCTACGGCCCCAAGCTGTATTGTCTGTCGGGCCACGTGGAGAAGCCGGGCTGCTACGAGGCGCCGCTCGGCATCACGGCGCGGCAGCTGATCGACGAGTTCGGCGGCGGTGTGTGGAAGGGCCGCAAGGCGAAGGCCGTCATTCCCGGTGGCATCTCCATGGGCCTGATGACCGAGAGCGAACTCGACACGCCGCTCGACTTCGCCGGCCCCGGCAAGGTGGGCTGCCTGGGCTTGGGCACGGCCGCCGTCGTCGTCATCGACGACCAGACGAGCATCGTGGACTTCCTCCACAACTCCTGCCGGTTCTTCGCCCACGAGTCGTGCGGCCAGTGCACGCCCTGTCGCGAGGGCACGAGCTGGTCGCTGCGGATGCTCGAGCGGATCAAGGCCGGCAAGGGCCGCCTCAAGGATCTCGACATCCTCCTCGAACTGGGCCAGACGATGGGCATGATGCCAGGCAGCACGATCTGCGGGCTGGCCGACGGCGCCGCCTGGCCGATCAAGAACGCGATCAAGAAGTTCCGCGGCGAGTTCGAGGACTACATCAAGCGGACCAACCCCTCGGGCTGGATGGTCACCGACCCCGTGCCCGCCCTCGAGATCGTGGGAGCGCACTGATGCCGGTTGTCATCGTCGACGGACAGGAGATCGAGATCGGAGCCGACGAGCGGCTCAACTGCATCGAGGCCGCCCAGCGGGCCGGCAAGGATATTCCGCGTTACTGCTGGCATCCCGGCCTCTCGGTCGTGGCCAGTTGCCGGATGTGCCTGATCGAGACCGGCCAGCGTGACGCCGCCACCGGCAAGGTCACGATGGTGCCCAAGCTCGTGCCGGCCTGCCAGACGCCGGCCAAGGACGGCACGGTGATCGTGACCGAGAGCGAGACGGTGAAGGCCAGCCGGGCACGGGTCGAGGAGGCGCTCCTCATCGACCACCCGATCGACTGCCCGATCTGTGACAAGGCCGGCGAGTGCCTGCTCCAGGACTACCACTTCGAGCACGGCCAGCCCGAGCGGCGGGCCGACCTCCACCCGTTCACGAGCCGCAAGCGGGACGTCGGGCCGACGATCACGCTGTTCGTCGACCGTTGCATCATGTGCACGCGGTGCGTGCGGTTCACCCGCGAGGTCTCGGGCACGGGCGAGCTGATGGTGACGAGCCGCGGTGCGAAGGAGGAGATCGACGTCTTCCCCGGCTTCCCGCTCGACAACAAGCTCGCCGGCAACGTCGTCGACCTCTGCCCGGTGGGGGCGCTGGGCGACAAGGACTTTCTGTACCAGCAGCGGGTCTGGTTCCTGAAGCGCGAGGCCAACGTCTGTGGTGGCTGCTCCGCCGGCTGCTCGATCCACACCGAGCACAACCAGGACACCGTCTACCGGCTCAAGCCCCGCGAGAATCCGCACGTCAACGGCTGGTGGATGTGCGACGAGGGCCGCTACGGCTGGCATCATCTCCACGACCCGGCCCGGGTGCTGGAGGCGGGCAGACGGGCGGCCGGAGTTCGTGGTGCCGGGCCGACGTTCGAGCCGGTCGAATGGGCCGACGTGGTGGTTCGCCTGCGCGAGGACCTCAAGCAGGCCGGGCGACTCGCCGTGGCGGTATCTCCGTTCCTCACGGTCGAGGAGGCCTGGATGCTCTGCGGGATCGCCCGGTCGATCGATCCCGAGGCGTTCCTCGCCACCGGCCGGGTCCCCGTCGCCGGCGACGACGAATCGTTCCCGGGCGGCTTCACGATCCGCGGAGAGAAGTGCCCGAATCGGCGCGGCGTGAACCAGGTGCTGGCGCTGTTCGGTGCGGGCGGCCGATCCTGGGAGGATC
>JBIPLS010000066.1:0-15639 GCA_044368305.1 Pirellulales bacterium | reverse complement strand
GCCGCATTTCGCCGTCGCGTGGCGACGGCAGCACGTGAACCGGCTTTTCAAGGCTCGATAGGAAGGCCGGCGGCCCGCTCGCCGCCGGCAGTTTGCGGAGACCGCCGATGCATCCCGCCCCCCGCCACCCCGCCCCCGAGGACGCCGACACGTTTCTGCTCGGCACCACGCCGGGACGCCGCGCCATGGACGACGACGCGGCATCCGACACCTGGGTCGACACCATGATCGACGCGGACGACGCCGTGTCGCTCGACGCCGCGTGCCCGCAACCCGGGTTCACCCTCATCGAGCTGTTGGTCGTGATCGCCATCCTGGCGATGCTGATGGGGCTTTTGATACCGGCCGTCCAGGGCGCCCGCGAGTCGGGGCGGAACATCTCGTGCTCCAACAACCTGCGGCAGCTGGCGATCGCCTTCCGCACGTACGAGAGCAGCCGCCAGGTCTTGCCGCCGCTGAAGCGGCTCTACTCCGGGAATCTGTCGCCGACCGCTGCCAATTGCGAGCCGCGCATGGCCCATCGCAGTTGGGTGCCCGACGTGCTGCCCTACGTCGAAGAGGCCGCGCTGATGACGAGCTACGACCTGTCGCGAAACTGGTGGGAGAACGCGGACGGCTCCGCCCCCAGCGCGGGCACGGCCGGCGTCCTCGACACGCCCGTCACCGGCAACCGCGCCTTGGTGCGGACCCAGCTCCCACTGCTCCAGTGCCCGTCGGCGCCGACTCCCAATCGCATCCAGGACAAGCTCGAGGTCGCCCCCCAGCCGCGGAAGACCGGGGCCTGTGGCGACTACTTCGCCGTGGCGGGCACCGGCACGGCCTTCAACACCCTGGCGTCGCTGACGGCCGCCACGGGCACCGTGGCCGTGGCCGTGGGCGTGCTGGAGGAGTGGACCGGCTGCGGGACTTCAGCCAAGCGGCCGAAGAGCACGCTCGCCAAGATCTCCGACGGCGCCTCCAAGACGATCCTTCTGGCGGAGTGCGCGGGCCGCGAGGACGTGTGGCGCGAGCGGACGCGGACCTCGGCCAATGCGGACCACGCCGCCGGCGTCGCCTGCGCGCGGGCGCAGGGCGGGGCGTGGGCGACGAACGACAATGCCTTCCGCTTCGGCGAGAAGACCTCCGGATGGTGCTCGACCTCGTCGGGCAGCCCGACCGCGGGGCCGATTCCCCCGGCGCTCATGCGGGTCAACGGCTCCAACGAGAACGGCTGGCTGATGTACGCCTTCCACAGCGGCGGCGCGAACGTGGTCATGGCCGACGCCTCCGTGCAGCGGGTGTCCGAGGAGGCCGACGTGCGGATCCTCGGGCAGCTCGCCACCCGGGCCGGTGGCGAGGCGGCTGCACTCGACTGAAACCGGCCGCTTTCCCTCGCCGCTGGCCGGCCATAGACTGCCCGGGTCGCGTGGGCGGAGGTGCCGGCCGCGCGTGCCGACCGGTTCCGGTCTGTGACCGCGGGCCGGCGGCGACCCGGTCGATCCCCAGTCACGAGTCGATCCCCCGTCACGAAAGGTTCAGCATGGACATCCTCGGCGAGATCTTGAAGCAGGTGCTCGAAGGCGCGGCCCAGCAGCAGGCCCAGCCCCAGCAGCGGGCCCCGCAGCCGCAGCAGCGGCCGCCGCAGGGCATGCCCTCCCCGAACGACCTCGGCGACATCCTCACGCAGATCTTCGGCGGCGGCGGCGCCCAGAAGCTGCCCGATGTCGTCCGGCAGTTCGAGGAGAAGGGGATGCGGGAGCAGGTGGACTCGTGGGTCCGCACCGGCCCCAACAAGCCGGTGGACCGCCGGCAGATCGAGGACGTGTTCGGCCGCCGTGAACTCGACGACCTGTCCCGCACCAAGGGCATCGACCGCGACCAGCTCGCGGAGGTACTCGCCAAGTACATCCCGCGGATCATCGACGAGCTGACGCCGCAGGGCCAGCTGCCCGCCCGGCGGTGATCGCCGGCCGCCCGCTGCCCCCGCCCGCCGGCCCTGCGCCGGCGGGCGGGGCCGCGCGATCCCGGGCGGCTTGATTCGCGGCGCGACTGCACGCCTCGACCCGCACGACCGCTGCGGCCGCGCCATGCGCTGCGGTCTGCCTCCCCCTCCCGCCTTGTGCAGACGCCGCCGCCCCGCGTCGATACCTCCCTGTGGGCCGGCACGATCCGGCCGCCGCGAGGCCGCTCGGCCCCGCTGCCCGAAAAGCACAGCCCTTCGGAGCACCGTCGCCCCGTCATGCCATCGTCCCGTCGCAAACCCGTCGCCTCCGCCGTGCAGAATCCGCTCGAGACCTATCTGCGCGAGATCAACGAGACCTCCCTGCTCACCGCCGCCGATGAGAAGCGGCTCGCCGAGGCGATCGCCCGCGGCGACGCCCTGGCCCGCGACCACATGGTCCGCGCGAACCTCAGGCTGGTCGTGAACATCGCCCGCGGCTACGCCAACCGCGGCCTGCCGCTGCCCGATCTGATCGAGGAGGGCAACCTCGGCCTGCTGCGGGCCGTCGAGGGCTTCGACCCCAAGGTCGGCACCCGGTTCAGCACCTACGCCAGCTACTGGATCAAGCAGTCGATCAAGCGGGCGCTGATCAACTCCGGCAAGACGATCCGCATCCCGGCCTACATGGTCGAGCTGCTCTCCAAGTGGCGGCGGGCCACCTCCCGGCTCCTCGACGCCCTCGGCCGCACGCCGACGCCGGAGGAGGTGGCGCGGATGCTGGGCCTGGCCCGGAAGAAGCTGCCGATCATCAAGAAGGCGATCCAGGTGCACCAGGCGGCACCGCAGACGGAGCAGCCCGAGGGCCGGTCGCTCGGCGAGCTGATCCGCGATGAGAACGCCCGCTGCCCGGCCGAGGTGCTGCTCGACGCGGACACGCTGCGGCACGTGCTGCGGCGGATCGACCAGCTCGATCCGCGGGCGGCGACGATCATCAAGCTGCGGTTCGGCCTCGGCGGCGGCGAGCCGATGACGCTCAAGGAGATCGGCGGCGTGCTCGGCCTGACCCGGGAGCGGGTGCGGCAGATCGAGGCCGAGACCTTGGCGGGCCTGGCCGTCGAGATCGACGGGGCGCCCCGGGCGCGAATCCAGTTGCGTCACGGTGCCTGAGGCGGATAGCCTCCACTCCGCATGGAACTCGACCGCTTCATCCGCCCGGTCCCCGACTTTCCCAAGCCGGGGATCCTGTTTCGCGACATCACGCCGCTGCTGGCCGACGCGGCGGCCTTCGCGGCGGCCATCGGCCGCCTGGCCGAGCCGTGGCGCGGGGTGCCCCTGGACGCCATCGCCGCGGTCGAGGCCCGCGGGTTCCTGTTCGCCGGCCCGCTGGCCATCGAACTCGGCGTGGGCGTGATCCCGGTGCGGAAGCCGGGCAAGCTTCCGGCCGCCACCATCGCCCACGAATACGACCTGGAGTACGGTCGCGACCGCCTGGAGATGCACACCGGCGTGCTGCCGGCGGCCGCGCGGGTGCTGGTGGTCGACGACGTGCTGGCGACCGGCGGCACCGCCGCCGCCTGCATGCGGCTGGTCGAGGCGGCCGGCGGCACGGTGGCGGGCGCGGCCTTCCTTGTGGAAATCGAGCCGCTCGGCGGCCGCGGGCGACTCGCCCCGCACCGCGTGGAGAGCGTGCTGACGTATTGAACGCCATGGCCGCCCGGTCCCGCGTCGTCGTCGCCATGTCGGGGGGCGTGGATTCGAGCGTCGCCGCGGCCCTCCTGGTCGAGGCCGGCCACGACGTCGTGGGCGTGTTCATGCGGCAGGGGCGGCCGGAGGCGGCGGGCCTGCCGATCCTCGCGACCGGCGCCGAAAAACCCGGGCACCAGGGCTGCTGCAGCGTGGCCGACGCGGCCGACGCCCGGCGGGTGGCCGACCGCTTGGGCATTCCGCTGTACGCCCTCGACCTGACCGCGGACTTCGGGCGGATCATCGACTACTTCGCGGCCGAATACGGCCGCGGTCGCACGCCGAACCCCTGCGTCCGCTGCAACTCCTGGCTCAAGTTCGGCCGGCTCTTCGACCACGCCGACGCCGTGGGCGCGACGCACGTGGCCACGGGCCACTACGCCGTCCTCGAGCCCGACGGCGAGCGGCCGCCCCGGCTGCGCCGCGGACTGGAGGCGGCCCGCGACCAGTCCTACGTGCTCTTCGACGTGCGGCCCGATCGGCTGCGCAGGATGCTGCTGCCGGTGGGAGGGATGCCCAAGGCCGCGGTCCGCAGCCGCGCTGCCGCGCTCGGCCTGGCGACGGCCGACAAGCCCGACAGCCAGGAGATCTGCTTTGTGCCGCCCGGTGCGCACGCGGCGCTCGTGGCGAATCGGCTGGGCGGAACACGGGCCGGCGCGATCGTCGATGCCACCGGCCGCGTCCTCGGCCGCCATCCGGGCATCGAGCACTTCACCGTCGGCCAGCGGCAGGGGCTGGGGATCGCGGCGGGCGTGCCGCTGTTCGTGACGCGGATCGAGGCCGACACCTGCCGCGTGGTCGTCGGGCCGCGGGAAGCGGTGCCGGAGACGGAGCTGACCGCGGCCGAGGTCACCTGGCTCGCCGACCCGCCGACGGCCACGCTCTCCTGCCTCGTGCAGTGCCGGGCCCAGCGCGGGGCGGCGCCGGCGGTCGTGACGCCGCTGCCCGGCGGCCGGCTCCACGCCCGGTTCACGGGCGGCCCCGACGCCTCCCCGGGGCCGATTTCCCCGGGGCAGCCGGCCGTCTGTTACGCCGGCGACCGGGTGCTCGGGGGGGGCTGGATCGAGGGCTGACGGGTTTTTGCCCGGCGCCGACCCGCGAACTAGGCTTGCTGCACAGCCGCGCCCGCCCGGAGATCCGCCGCTCATGCCGGAACGCAACCCCTTCGCCGACCAGATGCCGTCCATCCCCACGCCGGTGCTCGTGGTCGGCGGGCTGATCCTGGGCCTGATGGCCCTGGTCATGCTCCTGCTGGTGTTCAACTACGGTCAGCTCTGGTTCCAGGCCTATTGGTCGAAGGCCCGCGTCGGCTTCCTGGAACTCCTCGGCATGAGCCTCCGCAAGGTCAACGCCCGCACGATCGTGCAGGCCCGCATCATGGCGACGCAGGCCGGCCTCGGCCCCGACATCACGCCCCGGCGGCTGGAGGCCCACTACCTCGCCGGCGGCGACGTGCCCCGCGTCATCCGGGCGTTGATCGCCGCTCAGCGGGCCGACCTCGACCTCGACTTCGACCGCGCCTGCGCCATCGACCTCGCCGGACGCGACGTGCTCGATGCGGTGCAGACGAGCGTCAATCCCAAGGTCATCGACTGCCCCGACACCGCCAGCGGCAAGTCCACGCTCTCGGCGGTCGCGAAGAACGGCGTCGAACTCAAGATCCGGGCCCGGGTGACGGTGCGGACGAACCTCCAGCAACTCATCGGCGGCGCGACGGAGGAGACCATCATCGCCCGGGTCGGCGAGGGCATCATCACCTCGATCGGCTCGTCGGCCAGCCACTTCGAGGTCATGGAGCACCCCGACACGATTTCCAAGGCGGTGCTGCAACGCGGCCTCGACGCCCAGACGGCCTTCCAGATCGTGTCGATCGACATCGCCGACATCGAGGTCGGCGAGAACATCGGGGCCCGGCTGCAGGCCGACCAGGCCGAGGCCGACACCCGGGTGGCGCGGGCGAAGGCCGAGGAGCGCCGCAGCGTGGCGATCGCGCGGGAGCAGGAGATGAAGGCCGCCACCGCCGAGAACAGGGCCCGCCTCCTGCAGGCCGAGGCGCTCGTCCCCCAGAGCATCGGCGACGCCTTCCGCGCCGGCCGGGTGGCGCTCGCCGGCCCGGCCGCTGACCGCGGCTGAGCCCGCCATGGCGGGCTGCCGGCCGCGCCGCCCTCCCAGATTGCCGATTCTTCGGGTCAAGACGGGCGATCCCCGCATAAGCCGGGAAATCGGCCAAACTTTGCGGCCGCGCAGCGCCGATCTCATTGCTGGCGGCGGTCGGTGACCGTCAGGACGACGCCCGGATCCGGAGGATCCGGCCCGCTGGCCGCCGGTGAGCCTCGAGCAAGGGAGTGTGCCATGGCGCTGCGGAACCTGCGAATCTACAACGGCCCCGAGGTGGGCGGCTCCTCGTTGGCGGTGGCCGCGGCTCCGCGGGACAACACGGTGCGGGTCGCGCTCGGCGACGTTCTGCCCCTGCTCGCCGACGCGGTCGCGAGCAACCGCACGTGGCTGGCCGACTTCGCCGCCGACGAGATCGAGATCTCGTCCGACCTGCACGACGTGCTCCAGGCCTACAGGCATTTCCGGCGGCCCAGCGCCTGACGCACGGGCGGCGGCACGCACCGGCCCCGGCCTGGATTGGTCGCGGCCCGGGAGCCGGGTAGACTCGGGTCGCGTCCCCGAGCAACTCCACCCGAGTCGGTCCGCCCCATGCCGCTGCCCCGTCGCGACTTTCTCGAACGCACGCTCCTCCTCGCCGCCGCCTCGTTCGCCGGCAGGGAGGGCCGCCCCGAGCCGGCGGCGGCCGGCGGCCGATCCGCCCGCCCCGCCGACCGGCTCCGCGTGGCGGTCGTCGGCGTCAACGGCCAGGGCAAGGAGCACGTGGCCGAGTGGCTGGCCAACCCCGACAGCGAACTCGTCGCAGTCTGCGACTGCGACCCCGGCGCCTTCGTGCGGCTCTGCGAGAAGCATTTCAAGGGAAGCCGCCCGCCGGAGTTCACGACCGACGTGCGCCGGCTCCTCGACCGGCGGGACATCGACGTGGTCTCGATCGCCACTCCCAATCACTGGCATGCCCTGATGACGGTGTGGGCGATGCAGTCCGGCAAGGACGTGTACGTCGAAAAACCCTGCAGCTACACGCTCGAGGAAGGCCGCGTCATGACGCAGTGGGCTCGCAGGCTCGGCCGCATCTGCCAGATGGGCGTGCAGAGCCGCAGCATGAGCGGCATGCGGGACACGGTGGACTTCGTGAGGAGTGGCAGGCTCGGGCCCGTGAAGCTGGCCCACGCCCTGTGCTACAAGCGGCGCAAGAGCATCGGCATGGTGGACACCCCCGCGCCGATCCCGGCCGGCATGAACTTCGAACTCTGGGCAGGCCCGGCCCCGGCGGTGGTGCCGATCCGCGAGCGGCTCCACTACGACTGGCACTGGAACCGCACGACCGGCAACGGCGACCTCGGCAACCAGAACCCGCACGAACTCGACAAGGCCCGCTGGGGGCTGGGCAAGCAGGAATTGCCGAAGCGGGTCGTGAGCCTTGGCGGCCGGCTCGGCTACGTGGACAACGGCGACGTGGCCAACAGCCAGGTGACGATCTTCCAGTGGGACGACGCGGTGCTCGTCTCCGACGTCCGCGGCCTGGAGATGAAGACGCCGGTGACGTTCGGGCTGCGGGCCGGGCCGCTGGGCGTGGCCAACATCTGGTGGGGCACGGAGGGATACGCCGTCGGCATTGGCTACACCAAGGGCGTGGCCTTCGACTACGACGGCAAGGAACTCGGCAAGTGGGAGGGGGGCGCGTATCAGGCCCACTTCGCCAACTTCGTGGCCGCGGTGAAGAGCCGCCGCCACGAGGACCTGCACCTCGATATCGAGGACGGCCACCTCTCCAGTGCCCTGGCGCATCTCGGCAACGTCTCCTGGATGCTCGGCGAGGCGGTGGAACCGGGCACGCGGCCCAGGCTCGCGGCCGACGACAAGCGGGTCGGGGCGACGTTCGACAGCTTCGAGGCCCACCTCCGCGAGAACGCCGTGGACTTCGCCAAGACCCGGCTCAAGCTCGGCCGGGAGCTGACGATCGATCCCGCCACTGAGCAGGCCGCCGATCCCGAGGCCAACCGGCTCTTCACCCGCGAGTACCGCGCCGGCTACGAACTGCCGCGGGCGTGACGTTCACCCGTCAACCGGGTGCTCGGGCGTGGGCAGGATGAGTTGCCAAAACTCCAGGTCCAGCCAGCGGCCGAACTTGAAGCCGGCCTCACGGATCGTGCCGCAGCAGCGGAAGCCCGCGGAGCTGTGCAGGGCCACGCTCGCCACGTTGCTGGCGTCGATGCCCGCCACGAGCATGTGCAGCCCCCGCTCTCGCGCCGCAACGATGATCGCCTGGAGGAGTTGCCGGCCCACGCCCTCGCCCCGGTAGCGCTCGTCCACGTACACGGAGTGCTCCGCCGAGTACTTGTAGGCCGCCCGCGGCCGGAACGGGCCCCAGGTGGCGAAGCCCGCGAGCACCCCGGGCTCCCATTCGATGCCCAGCACCGGGACGCCGTCGCGGTCGCGGACGGCGAGCCACTCCCGCATCACGGCCTCGGTCCGCGGGGCGTATTCGTAGAGCGCGGTCGTGTGCTGGATCGCTTCGTTGTAGATCGCCTGGATCGCCGGCAGGTGGGCGGCCGTGCAGGCGATCACCTCGCGGCGGGGCGGCGGCGGCTTCTTCCGGGGCATGGCGGCGGGGTCAGCGGTGGACCGGTGCGGGGGGCGGCGTGCAGAGTGATACCACGACCAGCACCAGGAATCCCAGCGGAATCGTCACCAATCCCGGCTGGCTGAAGGGCATGGGCGCCGCCTCGCGGGCCAGCCCGTAAACCTTCTCGAATGTGTCGGCCGAGAGCAGAATCCAGCCCAGCGAGGCGAGCATGCCGACGGTCACCGCGGCCACGATCCCCTGCCTGGTCGTCCGCGGCCAGAAGAGGAGCATCACCAGCGCCGGTAGGTTCGCCGAGGCCGCGATGTTGAACGCCCAGCCCACCAGGAAGCTGACGTTGAAGCTCTTGAAGAGGATTCCCAGCACCATCGCCACCACGCCCAGGCCGACCGCGGCGATCTTCCCGCAGCGGACCTTTTCATGGTCGGTCATGGGGATGCCGCATACGTTCTCCAGCAGATCGTGGGCCACCGCCCCGCTGCCCGCCATGATCAGGCCGCTGACGGTGCCGAGCACCGTCGTGAAGGCGATCGCCGAGATGATGGCGAACAACGTCTCGCTGAAGGATTTGGCGAGCAGCGGCGCCGCCATGTTCGAGTCCGTGGGATCGAGGGCGCCGGAGGTCATCGCGCCCAGGCCCAAATAGAGCGTGAGCACGTAGAAGGCCCCGATCGCCGCGATCCCCACCACCGTGCTCCGCCGGGCCGCCGCCGCGTCCTTCACCGTGTAATAGCGGATGAGGATGTGGGGCAGCGAGGCGGTGCCGCAGAACAGCGCCAGCATGAGGCTCGCGAAGTCGAGCCGGTCGGCGAGTTTTCCCGTGGTCAGTCCCTTGAAAGAGCCTCCCGGCTTGAGCAGGTCGGCCCCCGTCCGCTCGGTCGGCGAAAAGGTGGTGTGCCCGCCGGACTCGTCGACGTGCTTCTTCGCCGACCAGGTGACGATCGTGGAATCCTCGAGGACGCGGAAATATTCCAGCGGGCCGAGCGGGCCGGTCGCGCGGCGGCCGGCGTAGGCGGCGGGCAACTCCTTGATCGTGCCCACCGGGCGGAGGTCGTGGTCGCGGGTCTGCGGCCGCCCGTCCACCAGCACCGTGCCGTCGGGGCGGACCGTGCGGACCTGCGGAGTCATGTCCACGTCGCCCGGCCGCCCGGCGTTGACGGCCAGCCCACGGTTCAGGATCGCCGCCGTGAGCATGCCGCAGAAGAACACCAACAGCGAGCCCTTGATGAACTGCACCCAGGTGGTCGAGACCATGCCGGCGGTGACCACGATCAGGGTCACGGCCACACCCACGAGCACCACGCCGGCGGTGTGCGGCAGGCCGAGCAGGGGCGTGACCAGCGCGCCGGCGCCCACCATCTGCGGGATCAGGTAGAAGACGCTGACGACGAGCGTCGAGATCGCCACGGCGAGCTTGATGCCACGGCTCTGAAACCGGGCGTCGAGCGCGTCGGCGAACGTGAATCGCCCGAGGGCCTTGATCGGCTCGGCGATCACGAACAGGGCCACGATCCAACCCGCCAGGAAGCCGATCGAGTACAGGAAGCCGTCGTAGCCCGAAACGGCGATCATCCCGCAGATGCCGAGGAACGAGGCGGCGGAGAGGTAGTCGCCCGCGAAGGCGATGCCGTTGACGAACCAATGGATCTCGCCATGGGCGGCGTAATAGCCCTGCGCGGTCTGCCCCTTGCGGCCGAGCCAGAAGGAGAGGCCGATCACGCCGGCCACGAAGGCGGCGAAGATCGCGATCGCGGTGGCGGAGGTATCGTAGCGCATCGTGCCTCGTGGATTGTTGCCGCGGCGGCGACCGGGCGTCAGGCCGCGGGCACAGGATACACGAGCGGCACGGCCGAGGCCGCCGTCACGGCCCGACCGCTCGTCATCGATCGCGGTGCTCCACAAAGCGGCAGGCGACCATGTAGACGATCGCCAGTACGAGCGCCGCGGCGATCAGGCCCAGGCCGTACGCGATCGCCAGGTTCGTACCGCCGAAGGGCCGGGTGGAGAGCCAGTCGGGCCGCACCAGAACCACGGCCATGAAGCCGGCGTAGAGGGCCACGTAGAGGGCGAACAGCCCGAGGCCGATCCGCGACCGGGTCCGGGCCGCTCGGCCGGGGCCATGCTCGTCATGCATCGCGTTCTCCCAGTGCGGCCCTTGGGGCAGGGTAGGCCGTCCGCGATTCTCCGCCGTTCCGTCGGAGGGCGCGTCCAGATCATACAACTCCCGTGCCTACACATCGTCCGGGCCGGTTCGGAGATCCGCGCGGTCGCGGATGAAACGCCGTGCGCCGCCAGCGCCGGCGTGACGGTCGGTCCGGGGGCGGCGGGCGGATCAGGGGGTCGCCCCGGGCCGCGCTGGCGCCGGAGGACTGGTCGTCGGAGGCATCACCGGCGGCGGCCGGGGCCGGGGCGGGGCGACGACGCCGCCCGGCGGCCGCACGCCCGCGCCTTCGCGCCCGGTGAGCGTGTCGCCGATCTCCGCCCGGGCGGTCTCCGCCACCCGCTCGAGCTCGGCCACGATCTCCGGGTGCACGGCGGCGACGTCGTGCCGCTCGCCGGGGTCGCTCCGCAGGTCGTAGAGCTCGCGGCCGACCGCAAGGGGCACGGTTTTGCCTGGTCGTCCGTCGTGGCCAGGCTCCTGCAACCGGTCCGCCGTGTGCGGCAGCAACAGCTTCCAGCGGCCGCGACGCACGGCCTGGAGTTCACCCGTCTGGTAGTGGTACCAGTGCGTCACGCCGTCGCTGACGGAGGCCGCTTCGGTGGCCGTGAACGCGGCCCGGCGGTCGTGACCGTCGATCCGCTTTCCGGCGACGAGGCAATGGCCGGCTGGATCCAGGGGCAGGGGGGCGCCCGTGAATGCCGCGACGGTCGGCAGGATGTCGATCGAAGCCAGCAGGGCGTCGCTGGTGCTCCCCGCCGGGATCACGCCCGGCAGCCGGGCCACGCACGGCGCGCGGATCCCCCCCTCGAACACCGTCCCCTTGCCTTCGCGGAGCGGGCCGGCCGAGCCGCCGTGATTGCCGAACCGGATCCAGGGCCCGTTGTCGCTCGTGAAGAGCACGAGCGTGTCGTTCGCCAGGCCGGTGCGGTCGAGGGCGTCGAGAACCGCGCCCACCGCGGCGTCGATCTCGGTCACCACGTCGCCATATATGCCCTGGCCCGACTTGCCCCGGAACTTTTCCCCGCTGAACAACGGCACGTGCGGCATCGTGTGGGCGAGATAAAGAAAGAACGGCCGGCCGTCTTCCGCCTGGGCCGCCCGCTCGATGAAGTCCACGGCCCGGGCCGCGTAGCGGCCGGTGAGCGCCGCCTGGTCCTCGGCGGTCACGTCCGCGTCGATCACCCGCTCGCCGTCGAACAGCGGCAGCGGCGGATACCGGTCGCCGTTGGGAGGCCACATGTCGTTGGAGTAGGGCAGCCCGAGCCATTCGTCGAAGCCGTGACGGGTGGGCAGAAACTCGGGCCGATGGCCGAGGTGCCACTTGCCGACGCAGGCGGTGCGGTAGCCGCGCTCGTGCAGCAGTTCGGCGAGCGTCGTCTCGGCGGCCGCGAGGCCGTGCGTCGCGGCCGGAAACAACGCGCCGTGGATCGAAACCCGCGGCGCGTAGCAGCCCGTGAGCAGCGCCGCCCGCGACGCCGAGCAGACCGGGTGCGGCACGTGGAAGTCGGTGAACCGGATCCCGTCGCGGGCGATCCGGTCGATGTGCGGCGTCGGCACCGCGCCGCCGTAGCACGACGGGTCGCCGTAGCCGAGGTCGTCACAGAACACGAGTACCACGTTGGGCGGCCGTTTTGCCGGCCGCGGGGCGGCAGCCGTGGGCGTGTCCTCCGCCAGCCCTGAGCAAGCGGCGGCCGCGCAGAGGAGCGCGCCGAACGCCCCCCCGAGCCAGCCCACGCGACAGCGGCCCATGGAACGTCTCACTTCGCACCCAGGCACCACAAGGAATCGTGCGTCCGCAGGAAAATCCCCCCGTCCACGCACACGGGGGTGGCGACCGTCATTTCGCCGACGTCCCCCTCGCCGGCCACCTCGAAGGCATTCCCCGCGAGCGTCGTCGTGTGGCCGTCCTCGCGGGTGACCACGAGCCGGCCGTCGACGAGAACCGGCGAAGCCGAATACGCGTGGCGGTTCTTCGGCAGTTCACCCTGCCAGAGCGTCTTGCCGCTGGCCGCCTCCAGGCACTCGACGCGGCCCTTGTCGGTGCACACATAGACCCTGCCGCCCTGGACCGCCGGCGTGGGCACGTCGGCGCCGAGGTCGTTCCGCACCCAGGCCACGTGCGTGGCCGTGACGTCGCCCGTGCCGCCGCGGCGGATCGCCGTGATCGTGTTGCCGCGGGCGTAGGGGGCGATGACGAGATCGCCGGCCACCACCGGCGAGGCGATCGAGCGGAAGAACTTGTCCTGCTTGGGATTCAGGCCGCCGACCCGCCACAGTTCCTTGCCCGTGGCGGCGTCGTGGGCCGTGACGTGGTCGGCCCCGAGCACGAAGAGCACCTCGGCCGGCTCGCCCTTGGCAGGGTCGCCGGCGACGACGACCGGCGTCGAATAGCTCTGGGCCGCCTCCTCGGGGGCGCCGAGCATCCGGTCCTGCTTCCAGAGCACCGCGCCCGTGCCGCGGTCGAAGGCCACGAGGTAGCTCGGGCCGCTTTGCATCACGGCCACGACCACGGCCCGCTGCGTGAGCACCGGCGAGGTGCCGAGATCCCACCACAGCGTGTCCTCACCGAACTTCTCCTGAAGGTTCGTCCGCCAGACGACCGCGCCGTCGGCGAGGTTCAGGCAGGCGAGCGCCCCGCTCTTGTAATAGACCCACACGTGCGTGCCGTCGGTGACGGGCGACGGGTTCGAACCGGTCGCCTTCTTGTGCTTGCCGGCCCGCTCGGGGCCGAGCGACCGCCGCCACCGCTCCTTGCCCGTGCGATCCAGGCAGATGGCCGCATCCTGGCCGTCGACCGAGCAGGTGACCACGACCGCGTCGCCCGTCACCACCGGCGTGCTCGCGCCGAGACCCGGCAGCGGCACCCGCCAGCGGACGTTTTCCTGCGGGCCCCAGGAGGCGACGTAGCCACCGCCCGCCGCCACGCCCGCCCCGGAGGGTCCGCGCCAGTTGGGCCAGTCGTCACCCCGGGCCGCCGCAGCCGCAGCCACGACAACCACGCATCCCACCAGCAGTGTTGGCATCCGTCGCATGCATACCTCCTCACGACCGGCTCGTCGCCGGACCGCACGCATCGTACCGCGCTGGCAGCGGCCCATCTCCAGGCCCCGTGGTAGAATCTCGCACATGGCGACGCTTCCTTCCCACACACCCGCGCCGGACGAGACTGAAGACCTGCAGTTTCGCGAGCAGTGCCGGCGGCAGCTGGAGCGGCCGCTCGAGGCGCGCATGCGGTACGGCTTCTGCCGCGTGCCGCGGCCCGGCTTCGACGCGTGCGCGGCGCGGGTGTTTCCCAGCACCCGTGCCTACCGGGAATGGTGTGCCGCGAATCTGCCCCCGTACTTCGGCTATCAGCCGGCGCCGCCGGAATGAACGACCGCTGGCAGTTCAATCCCCTGCAGGCCCAGGAGGTGGCAACGGCATTCGCCGCGGCCGGCGTCGATTACCTGTTCATCGGAAAAGGCGGGGCGATTCTCCTGGGCTTCCCGGGAACGACACAGGATGTCGACGTGTTTCCGTGCAAGGACGAGGACAACGGCCGCCGCATCGTCGCAGCCGTCCGCCAACTCGGGTTCGTGATCAGCGAATCCGTCGAGCGCGACATCATCACGGGCAAGGACTTCATCCAGCTCACGGACGGACCGTTCGACCTGGATATCGTCTTCGCGCCCGATGGGATCGAGAGCTACTCGGCGGCCAAGCGCCGGGCGGTCACCGAGGGCATCTTTCCGGTGGCCAACATCCGCGACATCATCGCCAGCAAGAGGGCGAGCAACCGCATGAAGGATCGCATGGATCTCCATCTCCTCGACCTCTTCCAGATCGAGTACGAGGCCCGCCGCCGGGGCCAGGGTTAGGATCGGACCGTGAACCGGCCGCTTACGGCGAGACGCGGCGACCGTTGATGGTGATGGTCGGCCCGGTGCCGGTCGCTTCGGCCTCGAGACGGGGTTTCGAGCCGTTGACGCGGATCGTCGCGCGGGAATGGCGATCCTGTCTCTGCCGCAGGACCGCAGGCGGCACGGACAGCGCGCGGGCACCCATCACGAGTGCCAGAAAGAAGCCGAGCAGGCCCAACAAGACGAGTGTCGCGATCAGGCAGCCCCCGCCGCGCTCGTCCCCGCTGCGCTCGTCCCTGCCGGGAAACAGGCACATCCCCACGGCGAGTGCCGACCCGAGCGGCGAGCACACGTTCAAGAGCCCGATGCGCCAGGGCTCCGGCCGCCGGTGCCCGAGGGCGGCGCCGCCGATCAACACACTGCACAGGGAAGCGAGCACGACCGCTGCATGTTCGAGTTCGCGTTCACGGAAAAGTTCCTCGCACCATACAAAAAATCCCACCCAGCCCCCGATCGTCAGCCCGAGTCCGAGGACGATGCAGATCGCCGTGGCGAGCGGGCTCCAGGCCGAGCGGCCCGACGCCGCACGCGTGGCCAAGGCCACTCCCTCGGCGGCATACGCCGGCGCTGCCAGCGGTGGAACGGGCTGCACGGCACCGACTGGCCTCCGCAGCGTGCGGGAGGCCAGGGCCAGCGGCCGGAGCATGAACAGCCAGTACCAGAGGAGAACGATCGGATAGCGGGCGATGCCCCCCGCGATCGAACCGAGCACCCGATCGCCAGCCGAGGCTTCCCATGTGGTCGTCGTGGCCGAGGCGATGCCATTCCCTTGAACCTCGATTGGGAGGGGCTTTGTGACCTGTTGACTCCTCGGTGTGCAGATATCGCCGACGACGCCGGCAAAGAGCCCGCCGGCCAGGGCGATCATCGGCCACGAGACGAGCCCCCAGGTGCGAGCGCGCCGGATCGCGCCGGCTGCCTGGGGTGCACAAGCCCGGTCGAGTAGATCGGCGGTTCCGGACATTTTTTTCCAGTACGCCACCAACGACAGCACGATGCCGGCGATCACAACCACGCCACTGATCAAGCCGAAGGGAGCGAATCCCAGCGCGAGCAGATTGCAGATGGACCCAACCAACACGACGCAGGGCAACGCGGCTATCGCGCCGGCCGCCGTGGCGAGGCCCCGGCTTTGCCGACTGAGAATCCCGCGAAGCGCGTTGAGCTCGAACACCCCGCCGATGATGCCGAACACGTCGACGGCGGGGCTCAGCGT
>JBIPLS010000065.1:0-15671 GCA_044368305.1 Pirellulales bacterium | reverse complement strand
CAGGATGACCGCGCCATCGCGCCGGGCCAGATCGGCTGGCGACAGATGCGCGACGTCTACCGCTACGACACGCTCCAGGCCGCGACGCGGGTGTACGGGGTGGTCGCCGATCCCGTCGGCCACAGCCTCAGTCCGGTCGTGCACAACGCCGCCCTGGCCGCCGCGGGCATCGACGCGGTGTACGTGCCCTTTCGCGTGCCGGCAGAGCAGATCGATGTATTCCTCTCCAGCGCCCACCGCTGGCCCCTGGCGGGCTTGAGCGTGACCATCCCGCACAAGGAGTCGGTGCTCCGCCTGTGCCGGCACCAGGATCCGCTGGTCAAGGCGATCGGGGCGGCCAACACGCTCACCTTCGGGCAGGACGGGATCGCCGCCTACAACACCGACGCCACGGCGGCCGTCGAGAGCCTCGATGCTGCGATCGCGGAGCAGGAGCACCTCGCCACCGCGAGCGGGATGCCGGTGAAGACGGCGCTGGTGCTCGGCGCCGGCGGGGCCGGCCGGGCCGTGGCCTTCGGCCTGAAGCGCAAGGGGATCGAAGTCACCGTCGCGTCGCGGACGCAGGAACGTGCCGAGAGGATCGCGGCGGAGGTCGGCTGCAAGGCCCTGGGATGGGCCGCCCGCTATCGGCTGCCCTACGACTGCGTGGTGAACGCGACCCCTGTCGGCATGCATCCCAACGTGGACGAGACGCCGTACGAGAGGGATCACCTGCGGCCGTACATGATCGTCTTCGACACCGTGTACAATCCCGAGAACACGCTGCTGGTGAAGGAGGCTCGTGCGGCCGGGTGCCGGGTCGTCACCGGCGTGGAGATGTTCGTGCGGCAGGCCGCGATCCAGTTCCGGCTCTGGCACGGCGTCGATCCCGCGGCCCACGTGATGCGGGACGCCCTGAAGCGGGCCACGGCTTCGGCGAAGCAACAGGTCTAGGAGCGGGGATGCCGCGAGTCACGCTCATCGGCTATCGGGGCACCGGCAAGTCCACGGTGGCGGCCCTGCTCGGCGACCGACTCCGCGTGCCGTGGCTCGACGCCGACGCCGTGCTCGAGGCGCGGGCGGGCGCGCCGGTCGCCGCGATCGTGGCCGGCCGCGGCGAGGCGGCGTTTCGTGACCTGGAGTCCGAGGTGCTGCGGGACCTGCTGCCCGCGTTCGCGGGCGTGGTCGCGACGGGTGGCGGGGTCGTGCTGCGGCCTGAGAACCGGGCGTTGCTTCGGGAGGCGGGCCGGCCGGTCGTGTGGCTGACCGCGCCGGCCGAGGTGATCCGTGGCCGGCTCGCCGCCGATCCGCTCACGGCGACCCGGCGGCCGGCCCTGGCGGGGCGGGATCCCCTGGACGAGGTCGCCGAGGCGTGCGCGGTTCGCGAGCCGCTGTATCGTGAGACGGCCGACGTGGCGTTCGACACGCGGCAGGCCTCCCCCGACGCCGTCGCGGCCGAGATCATCGCCTGGCTCGACAGCGGCACGGGAGGCGGGCAATGACGGATCCCGACGGCGCGATCGCGTGGGTGGCCGTGGCGGTCCTCGGCGTCCTGGCCGGCTGGGCGCTGGTCGCGGCCCTGCCCCGGCTGCTGGCCGAGGCAGGAGATGCGGCTGGCCCCACGCCGGCCACGATCGGCCGCTGGGTGCTGCTCGCCGCGCCGCTGGCCGCCGTCGCCTTGTGGTGGTGGGAATCGGTCGCCCGGGGCCAACTGCCGTCCGCGGCAATCGAGCCGGCGACGGTGGGCGGGGCCCGCTTCGCCGGCCACGTCGTGTTCTTCACGCTGCTCACGGCGGCCTCGTGGATCGACATGCGACAGCGGGTGATCCCCGACGCGGTGACGGCGCCGGGGGTCTTCGCTGGACTCGCCTGGTCCGCGGTCGTCCCGGCGGCGCTCTTGCCGATCGCCGTGGAAGTGCCGCGATCGTTTGCCCAGCCCGAACTCGTGCCCGACGTGCTCGGCCTCTGCGGCGGCCTGCGGGCGGCCTTGCCGCCGTGGTGGCTCGAGCCGCGGCCGTCCCTGCCGGGCCTCGCCGTCGCCTTGGCGGTGTTTCTCTGCTGGTGGTGGTTCTGCACGGCGGCTTCCGACATGGCCCCACCGCTGCGCCAGCCGCGTCACCTGCTCCTGATCGCCGGCGTCGCGGGCGTCGTCGTGGCCTGGTGGTGCGGCGGCATGCCGTGGCGCGGGCTCCTCACCGGGCTGGCCGGCCTCGCCGTCGGAGCCGCGATGATCTGGCTGACGCGGGTGGGTGCGTCCCGGGCCCTGGGCCGCGAGGCGATGGGGTTCGGCGACGTGACGTTGATGGCGATGGTTGGCTCGTGGCTGGGCTGGCAGGCGGCCGTCATCGTCGCGTTGCTCGCCGTCTTCATCGGGCTCGCGCACGGCACGGTGCAGTTGATGCGGCACCGCGAGTCAGAACTGCCCTTCGGCCCCAGCCTGTGCCTCGCCTCCGTCCTGACGGTGGTGGCATGGCGGCCCCTCTGGGATCGGACCGCCGCGGCCTTCGACCAGCCGCTGGAGATCGGCGCCGTGGTCGCGACGATCATCGCGCTCACGGCCGTGAGCCTGACGGCCTGGCGGCGGATGCGGGACATCCCCGCGGATCAGACTCCGTCCGAATAGTCGACGCGGCCGTCTGCTCGGTCTGGTTGGGCATCTGGCCGAGTTTTCGGACGGTCGCTCGGCCCTGTTCCAGCCTTGCCCGGTTCGCGGCGGCCCCCTAGCATCCCGCCTCCAGCCGGTTCGGGGCCGTGCGCGATGCGTTGGCTTGCCAGTCGTCCGTCGGTGTCCTTCTGCGTCGCCATGGCGATCGGGGCGGGTGGCTGCGCGCACAACCCTTTCCGCACCGCACCACCCGCGACGGTGACGCCCGCCAGCCTGGAGCCGCCGCCGGGCGTGGCCGCGCCCGCCCACACGCTGCCGCAGGCGATCGCCCCGCCCCCGACACCCTCGTACGCCGACGTGGACGGCCGGCAGCTGGCGGCCGCCTTGACGCGCAGCAACGATCAGACGCAACTCATGCAGGACGAGATCACGGCCCTGCGGGAGCAGCTCGCCAGCACCTCCGCGCAGCTGGCCCAGACGCGGGCCGCCGTCCCGCCCGCGGGCGGCGCCTCCGCGGCCCGGCCCGTCACCGAGGCCGCGGGCGTGTCGCCCGCGGCCGGAGGGCCGATCAGCCCCGCCACGATGCAGTCGGCGATGGGGCAGCTCACGCTGCCGGGCATCGACACCCGCTTCGACGGGGCCGTGGTCCGGCTGGAGCTGCCCGCCGACAGGATCTTCGAGGACGGCACGGCGAACCTGTTGCCGGGCGGAGCGGCCGCGCTCACGCAGGTGGCCGGCGAGCTGGAGCGGGTGTTCCCGGGGCACTTCGTCGGCATCGAGGGGCATCTCGACACGGAGCCCTTGCAGAACTCCACCTGGGGTTCTCCCCACCAGCTCACGGCGGCCCGCGCGGCGGCGGTCTTCGACTTCCTCACCACGCGGACGAAGGTGCACGAGGGGCAGTTGTTCCTCGTCGCGCATGGCGCGAATCACCCGCTGGTGTCGAACGCCACGGCCGCGGGCCGGGCCCGCAACCGGCGGGTGGAGTTGGTCGTCTATCCGGAGCGTGCGGCGGCGAAGTAGGCGTCGTCGGCCGGCATGTGCGTGGCCGGCGATTTTTTCTGTCGCGGCTACGGATCGCACGGGATCCGCATTAGACTTCCGCCATGGTGACGATCATCGATTACGGCAGCGGCAACCTGCGGAGCGTGCAGAAGGCCTTCGAGCATCTCGGGGCCGGTGCCGTGATCACCGACGACCCGGATCGCGTCGCGGCTGCGGAGCGGCTGGTGCTGCCGGGCGTGGGGGCCTTCGGCGACGCGATGCGGGAACTGCGGGCCCGCGGGCTGGTGGAGCCCGTCGTCGCCCACCTGCGGGCCGACCGCCCGTTCTTCGGCATCTGCATGGGGCTGCAACTGCTCTTCGAGACCGGCTGGGAGGGCGGGCGCCAGGAAGGCCTGGGCGTGCTGGCCGGCGACGTATGCCGCTTCGATCTTCCGGCGGGCTTCAAGGTCCCCCACATGGGATGGAACACCGTCTCCTGGCGGCCAGGCAGGCGTCCCACGGGATGCGGCGACGGCGAACACTTCTACTTCGTCCATTCCTACCGTGCCCGCCCGCGGGACGAGTCGGTGATCGCGGCGGTGACGGACTACGGCGGCCCGTTCTGCTCGGCCGTCGCCCGCGGCCGTCTGTTCGCCACGCAGTTTCATCCCGAGAAGAGCCAGGCGGTCGGGCTGCGGCTGCTGGCGGCCTTCCTCGCGGCCTGAACGCACACCCTCGGAGCCCACGGGCATGGAACTCTGGCCGGCGATCGACCTGCGGGGCGGCAAGTGCGTGCGGCTGCTCCAGGGCGACTACGACCGCGAGACCGTGTTCGGCGAAGATCCCGTGGCCATGGTGCGGGAGTTCGTCGCCGCGGGCGCCCGGCGGCTGCACGTGGTCGATCTCGACGGCGCGAAGGCGGGTGGGCCCGTGCAGGCGGATCTCGTCCGCCGGATGGTGGCGGCGGCCGGCGTGCCCTGCCAGCTCGGCGGCGGCGTGCGGACCCGCGACACCGCGGCCGCCTACTTCGCGGCCGGCGTGGATCGGGTCGTGCTCGGCAGTGCGGCAGTCGAGCGGCCCGACCTGCTCGAGTCGCTGGCCCGCGAGTTCCCGGGCCGGGTCGTGCTCGGCCTCGACGCCCGTGACGGCCGCGTGGCCGTCCGCGGCTGGCTGGAGACGAGCGGACTGATGGCCGTCGAGATCGCCCGCCGGCATGCCGCGCTGCCCCTCGGCGGCATCGTCTACACCGACATCGCCAAGGACGGCATGCTGGCGGGGCCGAACCTCGAGGCCTTGGGCGAGATGATCGCCGCGGTCCCGCTGCCGGTCGTGGCCTCGGGCGGGATCGCGACCGCCGCGGACATCCGTCGGGTGGCCGCCGCGGGGGCGGCCGGCTGCATCGTGGGCAAGGCCCTGTATGCCGGGGCCGTGACCCTCCCCGAGGCCTTGGCCGCGGCGGGTGATCGGGCCTGATCGCCCGGCAGCGGTCATGAGCCGCCGGGGCGGCCTCCGGCACAATCTGCCCGGCTTTCCGAGGGTGCCGGCGGCGCGGAAAGCCGGCCCGGTCGGGGCGAAGAACGTTCAATTCCGCCCCGGCCGGCCGCCGACCGTGAGGGATGATCCGCGGGCCGCGTGTTTGCCGGCCGTGCGGGGCAGCCTTACGATCGACTTCCATGGCCACCGACGTGCGGATCAAGGAGCAGTTGCCCGAACTCACGAGGCGGATCGTCGAGACGTACCAGGACGTGCCGACGATCCACTACCTCGGCCACTGCCCGCT
This sequence comes from Pirellulales bacterium, assembly GCA_044368305.1. Taxonomy (GTDB): domain Bacteria; phylum Planctomycetota; class Planctomycetia; order Pirellulales; family UBA1268; genus QWPN01. The sequence continues at coordinate 10,323 of JBIPLS010000065.1, read as the reverse complement.
GCCCAACTACGAGTCGATCGTGTCGGCCTGCGAGGATCTCAAGGAGATCCTCTATCCGGGCTACCGGCGCCGCGAGAACCTGCATCTCGGCAACGTCACCTACCACGTGGGCGACCTGATCGACGGCCTGCACGACAAGCTCACCACCCAGATCGGCCGCGCCCTGCGGCATGCCCTGTCGGCGCAGCGGGCGGCAGCCGAGCAGGGCGTGGAACTGCCCGCCCCGTCGGAGGCCGTGCAGCACTGCACCGAGGAGGGCGACTTCGAGGCCCTGGGGCAGGCCAAGGCGGTGCAGTTCCTGGAACAGATCCCCGAGGTGCGGCGGGTGCTGGCCACCGACGTGCAGGCCGCCTACGACGGCGACCCGGCCGTGCGGACGCTCGACGAGATCATCTTCTGCTATCCGGGCCTCGAGGCCGTCACCATCCATCGCCTCGCCCATCTCCTTCACCGGCTGGAGGTGCCGCTGATCCCGCGGATGATGGCCGAGTGGGCCCATGCGCGGACCGGAATCGACATCCATCCCGGAGCCACGATCGGCGACCACTTCTTCATCGACCACGGCACGGGCGTGGTGATCGGCGAGACCTGCGAGATCGGGAGCCGGGTGAAGCTCTACCAGGGCGTCACGCTCGGCGCCTTGTCCTTCCAGACCGACGGTGACGGCAACCTGATTCGCGGCACGAAACGGCATCCGACGATCGAAGACCGCGTGGTGATCTACGCCAACGCCACGGTCCTCGGGGGCGCCACGCGGATCGGCCACGATTCCGTGATCGGCAGCAACGTGTGGCTGACGCGGTCGGTGGATCCGCACACCACCGTGGTGCTTGAGAAGCCGAAGCTCCGCATGCGGGGCGAAATGCCCGAGCAGGGCATCGACTGGCAGATATGACTCGCGGCCGCGAGGCCATTCATGAAGCCCCCGGCGCGAGCCGGTGGATCGTGTGGCATGGGAGGCGGGCTGGTGTTGGCAGCCGGAGTCCCCGGGCTCGGCGCCCGGGGCTTCATGGGCGACCTCCGGGCCTCACGGGCCCGTCACTCGAGAAACGAGCGGATCGCTCCGAGGTAGGCCGGGTCGAAGGAGACGTCGTTGTGGCCGGCTGCCGGGAAGGCTCGCTCCGCGACGATGCCTACCGGGAACGCTTCGATCAGACGCCGCGTGTGGTCACCGGGCACGATCTCGTCGGCGCCGGCCGTGATCACGAGCGCTGGCATAGCGACCCGGGGAGCGTCCTTGACGGTCTCGAAGCGGTCGGCGAGCAGCAGCCGCACCGGCAGGAAGGGAAACAGGCGGCTGCCGAGCGCGAGGATGCTGTCGAACGGCGTCACCAGCACCAGGCGGCGGACGGGTTTCGTGGCCGCGAGGCGGGTCGCGACCGCCGAGCCGAGGCTGCGGCCGATGACGTCGATGTCCGGGTGCCGTGACCGCAGGTCGTCGAACACGGCCGCCGCGTCGGCGTGCAGCGCCCGCTCGGAGGGCCGGCCGTCGCTGCCGCCGTAGCCCCGGTAGTGCGGGGCGTAGATCGCCCGGTCCGGAAACGCCTCCGCCAGCTCGGGCACCGTGCGGGAGACGTCCTCGGCGTTGCCGCCGAAGTAGAGAAGCGCCCGGGGCCCGTCATGCGGCCGGGTGGCGATCCGCAGCGTCGCGCCCGGCACGGCGAGGGTCGCCGTCGGCACCCCGCCCAGCGCCGGCACGGGATGGAAAAGCAGCGCCCGCTGGGCGCAGAATAGGACCGTGCACAGCCCGGCGTAGATCGCCACGAGCGCCCGCGTTGCGATGACGGCGGCCCGCTTCATGACGGGATGCCCGCCCTTACCGGCGGCCCGCGGCCCGGACGACGGCGCGGGCGGCGTCCTGGGCCCGCAGCCTGGCGGCGATCGCCTCGTCGCCCGTGGCCTTCGTGGCGGCGAGCTTCTCGAGGTCGGCGCGGGCGGCGGCCACGTCGAGCTTCTCGGCGGGAATCGCCCGCTGGGTGATCACCGTCACCGTGTCATGGCCGACTTCCACGAAGCCGCCCTCGACGAACGTGCGGTGGATGCCGTCGCCCGTCCCCTGCTCGCCCGTGATCCGCACCTCGCCCGCCCCGAGCCGGCCGATGAACGGGGCGTGGCCCTTGCCCACGCCCCGTTGGCCGTCGAACAGCGGCACGGCCACGAACCGCGCCTGCGTGTCGAGGACGGTGGACTCGGGCGTCACGATCACGCACCGCACGCCGCCGGATTGTCTGGCCTCTGCCATGGGAGCTGCTTCCTGGATCGAAATCGGGCCGGTCAAGCCTTGGCGGCCATCTTCTTCGCCTGTTCCTCGGCCTGCTCGATCGCGCCGACGTACATGAATGCCTGTTCCGGCAGGTGATCCCACTTGCCGTCGGCGATCTCCTCGAAGGAGCGGATCGTGTCGTCGAGGCTGGTGATCTCGCCCGGCTTGCCGGTGAACACCTCGGCCACGAGGAAGGGCTGCGAGAGGAACCGCTCCATGCGGCGGGCCCGGTGCACCACGAGTTTGTCCTCCTCCGAAAGCTCATCCACGCCGAGGATGGCGATGATGTCCTGGAGCTCGCGGTACCGCTGCAGCGTCCGCTGCACGCGGCGGGCGATCTTGTAGTGCCGCTCGCCCACGTACTGTGGGTCGAGGATGCGGCTCGACGAGGCGAGCGGATCCACGGCGGGGTAGATGCCCTTCTCGGAGATCGACCGCTCCAGATAGAGGAAGGCGTCCAGGTTGCCGAAGGCCGTGGCCGGGGCCGGGTCGGTCGGGTCGTCGGCCGGCACGTACACGGCCTGCACGGAGGTGATCGCCCCCTTCGACGTCGAGGTGATCCGCTCCTGGAGGGCGCCCATCTCCGTGGCCAGGGTCGGCTGATAGCCCACGGCGCTCGGCATGCGGCCCAGGAGGGCGCTCACCTCGCTCCCCGCCTGCGAGAAGCGGAAGATGTTGTCCACGAAGAGCAGCGTGTCGGCACCGGTCGTGTCGCGGAAATACTCGGCCATGGTGAGCGCGGAAAGGGCGACGCGGAGGCGGGCCCCCGGCGGCTCGTTCATCTGGCCGAACACCATGCAAGTCTGCTCGATGACACTCCGGCCCGTGTCGCCGATCTTGGCCTCCTGCATCTCGAGCCACAGGTCGGTGCCCTCTCTCGTCCGCTCGCCGACTCCGGCGAACACGGAGTAGCCGCCGTGTGCCGAGGCGATGCGGGCGATGAGCTCGGTGAGGATCACCGTCTTGCCGAGGCCGGCACCGCCGAACAGCCCGGCCTTGCCGCCGCGGACGAACGGCGTGAGCAGGTCGATCACCTTGATGCCCGTCTCGAAGAGTTCGGTCTTGGTGGTGAGATCTTTGACGGGGGGCGGATCGCGGTGGATCGGCCACCGCTCCTGCGTCTCGACGGGGCCGCGGCCGTCGATCGGCTCACCCAGCAGGTTGAAGACGCGGCCCAGCGTGGCCTTGCCCACGGGCACCGAGAGCGGCGCGCCGGTGTCCACCACTTCGGCGCCGCGGGTGAGGCCGTCGGTGGATCCGAGGGCCACGCAGCGGACCTTGCCGCCGCCGAGGTGCTGCTGCACCTCGCCCACGAGGTGGAGCTCGACGCCCTTCTTCGCGCTGTCGATGCGGACGGCGTTGTAGATCGCGGGGATCGAGCTCTCGGGGAATTCGACGTCGAACGTGGAGCCGATGACCTGGGTGATGCTGCCGTTTGCCATGACTGTTTCTGCCTTAGCGGGGAATGGTGTTCCGGGTTACCGTTGTCTTGTCGTTGTCTCTCTGGTGCCGGCATGCTGCGGCCGCAGGTCCGCAGCACTGCCGGGCATGTGCGTTCCAGGCTGGTTGCCGCACCATCATTTCTTCAGGGCCTCGACGCCGCCGAGGATCTCCATGATCTCGCCGGTGATCTGCGACTGACGGGCGCGGTTGTACTGGCGGGAGAGGCTCTTGATCAGGCCGCCGGCGTTCTCGGTGGCGGCCTTCATCGCCACCATGCGGGCCACCTGCTCGCTGACGGCCGCGTCGAGGAAGCATTTGAAGAGCCGCGACAGGAAACTCGCCGGCAGGATCTCTTCGAGGATGCTGGCCGCCGACGGGTAGAAATCGTACTCGTCGGAGGCGAGCTCGGCCTTGGCGGCGCCGCCCGCCGCCCGCGGCGGGGCGAGCGGAAGGAGCGTCTCGGTGACGGCCTCCTGCTTGGCGATCGACGTGAATCGCGTGTAGACCACGTCGAGCCGGTCGATCGTGCCCGCGGAATAGGCGTCCAAGTAAGCCCGGCCGATCGGGGCCACCGCCGCGAACTCCGGCTTGTCCTCGAACTGCACGTAGCGTTCGGCGACGTCCACCCCGCGGAACTTGAGCGCCGAGATGCCCCGCTTGCCGGACACGCTGACGTGCGCCGGAACCTGTTCGCTCTTCCACTGGCCGAGCAGGGCCACCGACTGCCTGACGACGTTGGAGTTGTAGCCGCCGCACAGGCCGCGGTTGCCCGTGAGCACGAGCACCGCCGCCCGCTTGGTGGGCCGGATCTCCAGCAGCGGATGGGCCACGTCCGCCCCGACGGCGGCGATGTTCTCCAGGATCTTCGCCAGGTGCTTGGTGTAGTCGCGGGCCGCGACGGAGCGGTCCATGGCCTTCTTGAACCGCGCGGTCGCGATCAGCTCCATCGTCCGCGTGATCTTGCGGATGTTCTTCACCGACTTGCGGCGGCGATCGAGTGCCCGGGCTTTTGCCATGAGGTGCGACTTTCAGCGAGTGCCTGCGGAATCCCGGCTCCTACCGCGCCCCGGCGAGCTGCTTGCCGCCGGCGGCCTTGGCGGCCCGCTGCCGCTTGAACTCGGCGATCGCCGCCTCGAGTTGCCGTTCGCTCTCGGCGTCGAGTTCCTTCGACTCGTCGATTCGCTTGCGGAGTTCCGGCACCTGGTCGCGGACGAAGGTCAGAAAGCCCTGCTCCCAGTCGGCGACCTCGTCTCGCTTCACGTCGTCGAGGTGGCCGCGGGTGCCGGCGTAGATGCTCATCACCTGGTCGACCACGTCCATGGGCGCGAACTGGCCCTGCTTGAGCAGTTCCACCATCCGGTAGCCGCGGTCGAGCCGCTGCTGGGTGGCGGCATCGAGGTCGGTGCCCAGCTGGGCGAAAGCCTCGAGCTCGCGGAACGAAGCCAGGTCGAGACGCAGGCCGCCGGCCACCTTCTTCATGGCCTTCGTCTGAGCCGCACCGCCCACGCGAGACACCGAGATGCCGGCGTTCATGGCGGGCCGCTGGCCGGCGAAGAAGAGATCGGGCTGGAGGTAGATCTGGCCGTCGGTGATCGAGATCACGTTCGTGGGGATGTAGGCCGAGACCTCCCCTTCGAGGGTCTCGATGATCGGCAGGCTGGTGAGCGACCCGCCGCCGAGCTCCTTGGAGAGTTTGGCCGACCGTTCCAGCAGCCGGCTGTGGGCGTAGAACACGTCGCCCGGGTAGGCCTCGCGGCCCGGCGGCCGCCGCATGAGCAGCGAGAGCTGGCGGTAGGCGGTGGCCTGCTTGGAGAGGTCGTCGTAGACGATGAGCGCGTGCTGGCCGTTGTACATGAAGTGCTCGGCCATCGCGGTGCCCGAGTAGGGGGCGATGTACTGCAGGGGAGCCGCGGTCGAGGCGCCGGCCACGATCACCGTCGTGTAGTCCATCGCGCCGTACTTGCGGAGCGTGTCGATGGCCACGGCGACGGACGAGTCCTTCTGGCCGACGGCCACGTAGAAGCACTTCACGCCGCTGTTCTTCTGGTTGATGATCGCGTCGATTCCGATCGCCGTCTTGCCGGTCTTGCGGTCGCCGATGATCAGCTCCCGCTGGCCGCGGCCGATCGGCGTCATCGCGTCGACAGCCTTGATGCCCGTCTGCATCGGCTCGCGGACGGGCGACCGCTCGGCCACGCCGGGGGCCAGCGTCTCGACCGGACGGCGCAGGTCGGTGACCACCGGGCCCTTGCCGTCGAGCGGATTGCCGAGCGGGTCGAGCACGCGGCCGATCACCGCGTCGCCCACCGGCACCGAGAGCAGCCGACCGGTGCTCTTCACCTCGTCCCCCTCGGTGACCTTGAGGTAGTCGCCGAGGATGATCACGCCGACGGAGTTTTCCTCGAGGTTGAACGCCAGCCCGGTGATGCCGCCCGGAAACTCCACCATCTCGCCGGCCATCACGCCGGAGAGGCCCCAGACGCGGGCGATGCCGTCGCCGACCTCCAGCACGCGGCCCACTTCCCGGACGTCGATTCCGGATTGGAAGCGGGCGATCTCCTCGCGGAGAACGGATGCGATCTCGTCGGTCAGGTGCGCCATGAGTACTCCCCGGATTGGATGGCCTGGATGTTTCGCTGCTGGAGACGGCCGCCGATCCGGGCCAGGCCCGTGGCGACCGACTGGTCGTAGATGGTGTCGCCGACGCGGACCACGAGGCCGCCGATGATCGTCGGATCGACGACGAACGACGGCACGAGCCTGGCCGCGAGCGCCCGCTCGGTCTCGGCGACGATGCGGGCCTGCTCGGCGGCATCGACGGGCACCGCGGTGGTGAACACGGCCCGCTGCCGGCCGTCGCGCTCGTCGGCCAGCCGTTCGGCCGCATCGACGACGGCCGCGAGCAGGCCGAGCCGCCCGTGCCGCGCGAGCACGTGCAGGGCATTGGTCGTGGTGGGCTTCATCCGCCCCTGGGTGAGCCGGTCGATGATCCGGCTCTTCTCCTCGGGCGTGACTTTCGGTGCCGAGAACACGACGGCCGCCTCGGGCACCTGCGGCAGGACTTCGCGTGCCAGCATGCCGAGTTCACCGAGCACCTCGCGGCGACAGCCCGCGGCGTCGGCCGCATCCACGATCGCCTGCGCGTAGACCTTCGCCACCCGGTCGGCGGCGATGTCCACGTGGGATGCTTCGGCGGTCGTGGCGGCGGTCATGTCGGGAGGCTGCCTGGTCTCGGCGGGGTGCTTCAGTTGACGCTCGGCCGGGCGGAGAGGCCGGCGACCGACTCGCGGACGAGCCGCGCCTGGTCGTCGGGGCCAAGCTTGTCCCGGAGGAACTTGCCGGCGACCTCGACGGCCAGGTGTCCAGCCTTCTCGGCGATCTGGGCGAGGGCGTCGTCCTTGGCGAGATTGATCTCGTGCTTCGCCCTGCCCTTCTCCTCGTCGGCGGCCTTGCGGGCCTCGGCGATGATCGTCTGCCGGGTGGCCTCGGAGTCGCGGCGGGCCTCCTCCAGCATCCCGCGGACCTCGTCGGCCGCCTCGGCGAGCCGCCGCTCGTAGGAGGCGAGCATCCGCTTGGCCTCCTCGTTGGCGGCCTTCGTCTCGGCGATCTGCCGGGCGATGCCCTCCTCCCGCTTCTCGAGCCCCTCCATGATCGGCTTCCAGGCGAACTTCGTGAGCAGGGCCAGCAGGGCGAGGAACACGACGAACGACCACACGGCCAGATCGCGGCTGAACCACGCCGGGCTCTCGAACGCGGTCTGGGACACGCCGGCCGGCGCGGCATGCCCGATCTCCACGTGGTGGCCGCCGTGCTCGGCCTCCGGGCTGGCGAGCACTCCCGTCGGCCGGCTCGCGCCGGCAGCCACCAGGGCGGCGACGAGCAACATGCGGGGCCATGCGAGGGCACGGCGGGCGGGAGCGGCGGAAACGTGGAAGATCATTATATGGGCACCGATTCGATCGGGGTGACACGGACGAGAACGAGCGATTCCTCCCCGCCGGCCGGGTCCGCGGCCGGCCGGGCGAGAGTGCCCGGGCGGCCGCGTCGAACCGGTCGGAGAGGATCCGGTCTCCGGGGCGTGCGCTCCGGAGGCCCGCGCCTCCTCACTTAGGCGTGCAGAGGAACAGCGCGTAGAACGTGAAGCCCTCGATCAGGGCGGCGGCGATGATCATCGCCGTCTGGATGCTGCCCGCGACCTCGGGCTGCCGCGACATGCTCTCGTAGGCCGCGGCCGCCAGCCGGCTGATGCCGAACGCCGAACCGATCACCGTGAGCGCGATGCCGATGTACGGGGTGAGGTTGATGAGGGCGGTGCCCTCGGCGGCACTCGCCATGTCCGCACAGGCGAACGTGACCACGACGGCGGCGAGGATGCTGAGGCTGCGGAAGGAAAGAAGGGAACGAATCATGACGGGGTCAAGCTCCTTGCGAAACGAGGGAATGGACGCGAGTCCGGAACGGAAAACGGAAAACCAGGGTGCGAGGGGCGTCGCTGCTGCGACGTGGGGCAAAGCCTAATGTTGGTGCACGGCCGCGCCAATGAAGAGGGCCGAAAGAAAGGTGAAAATGTAGGCCTGGAGGAAAGCGACGAAGAGTTCCAGCACGCTGAACAGCGTGCAACTCACGACGCTGATGCCGGTCACGGTCGCCCACAGGCCGGTCGAATAGCCGGCGGCCGCCGTGATCAGACCCATGATGCCCAGCAGCACGAGGTGGCCGGCCACCATGTTCGCCAGGAGCCGGACGGCGAGGATCAGGTGCTTGATGCCCAGGCCCAGCATCTCGATCAGGAAGATCATCGGCTTGAGGACGATCGCCAGGGGCAGCGGCAGGTCCATGGATGGCACCTGGTTGCCGAAGAAGCCGAGGAAGCCGAACTTCGCCATGCCCGCCACCACCACCGTCAGCAGCGTGACCCCCGCCAGGGCGAGCGTCACGGAGAACGACGCCGTGGGCGACCCGGCCCACGGCAGCATGCCGAGCAGGTTGCAGCCGAGGACGAAGAAGAACAGGGTCAAGAGGAGCGGCACGAACTTGTCGCCGTCGTGCTTCTCCAGAACGGGCTGGGCATGGCCGTGGGAGTCGTGGCCGTGGCCGTGCTCGTCGTCGTGGTGATGGTCGTGACTGTCGATCGCCGGCCGGGCGATCTGGTCGCGAACGAAGACGATCATCGCCTCGAAGAGGTTCGCCAGCCGGCCCCGGGCCGGCTCGCCCGTTCGCAAAACCGCCGCCAGCCGCGTGAACAGCCAGAAGAGGAACGCGGCCAGCACCACCTCCAGGATCATGTACTTCGAGATCCCGAAGCCCGACTTCATCGCGTACAGGCTCTCCAGTTCCCCGAACGGCTGCGGGATCAGGATCTTGCCGTCCATGGCCTCGTTGAAGGCCGTCACGTCCGTGACGTCGGGATGGCCTTCGCGGAGGAACCGCGGCACGTCGTCGAGCGTCTTCCAGCCCTGCCGCCACATCGCCTTGGGCACCTCGAAGAAGTAGCAGTCCTTGAGGTGGTAGATCGGGTTGTGGTCGGCCATCGACTCGCGGATCCTTGACTCGGGTGAGGCGGCGGGAGAGCGGTCCGGACGCCGGCGACGCAGAGTGTGCGGGAAACGCCCTGCGTCCGTCAATTCTCGGCGCTGGCGCTGCCGCGACCGTCCGCTCGAGCACCCATGATGTGCAGCAAAATGTCCGTGGCAAGCAGGGCCAGGTAAAAAATCAGCAGCCACCCCGCGGCCCCGCTTTCCCGCCACTTTTCGCCGGCGGCTTGGATCCAGGCGAGGGCTGCCAGCGGCGGAAAAACTCGCAGGCACACGGCGGCCAGCCCCGCGGCCACGGCCAGGGCCGCGTTCCGTGGCGCCCAGCGTCCTGCGATCCAGCCGCTCAGGCTCCCGAACAGGCACACGCCCGCCGCCAGGCCGATTGCCGCCCCCCTGCCCGGCCGCAGCTCCCCCGCCGAGAGGGCCACGGCCGCGGCGATCGCCGCCACGGCGACGAGCGTGACGGCCCCGATCGACGTCCAGGCGCGGTCGCGGGCGGCCTTCACGACGACCTCCGCTTCGCGAGTTGCACGAGCCACGCCAGCCCGGCCACGAACCCGACCACGAGTCCGGCGGGCGCCAAAAAGGCCGTGCCCAGCCGGGCGTCGAGCCAGCCGCCGGCGACCGCCGGCAGGACCATCGCCAAGCCCACGGCCATGATCTGCGACGCCCAGGCCAGGGCTTCACCGACCGGGGATCCCTGCGGCTCACGAGGCATGCCGATAGGATACCTCCAGGCCCCGGGGGAATCCGACCCATGTCCCGACGCAAGCATCGCCGCCGCCGTCAGCGGCCCAAGGACCTGGCCGCGTCGATCGCCGCGGCCGTGCGGAACGAAGGACGGCCGACCACGCTGCGGCTCGTGGCCTGCGACGGGCAGACGACCCACGAATCCACCGTCGCCATGCCGGGCGACCTGGTGGAGGCCCGGCGGCGGTGGCCCGTGATCTGGGTGGACGTCGAGGGTGTGGAGGACCTGGCCACGATCCGGTCGATCGGCGAGGTGTTCGAGATCGGGGAACTCGCCCTCGAGGACGCCGTCACGCCCGACGAGCGGCCGAAGGTGGAGGTCTTCGGCCACCA
>JBIPLS010000203.1:0-4714 GCA_044368305.1 Pirellulales bacterium | reverse complement strand
TCGGCTCGATTTCGGGCGGTTCCCACCCCTCTTCCCACAGGTACACGACTCCATGGTTTCCCAGCGCTTCGCAACCGGTGCCACGCTCGCGTGTGCGGCCCTGACGCTCGGTTTGGTCGCCGCCGCGTCCCAGGCCGCCGACCTCGCCGATCTGGGCGACCGGCCCCTCGGGGACGGCGAGGCCTTCCGGCCGGTTTCCGCCGGTCGCCTGGCCGCCGCGACTGCACGGCTCCGCGAGGCGTTGGGGCCCCTCGACCGCCTCCTGTCCCGCAGCCCGAGCGGGGCCGACTGGCGGAACTACCTCGACTGGCCCGCGCTCACCGCCCAGGCTGCGGCCGGCGCAGCGGCCGATCCGGCGGCGCTCCGCCGGCTGCAGAAGCTGCTCGACGCCGAGGAGAACGGGCTGGAGATGCCCGAGTTCGCCGCCGTCCGGCGGGCGGTGACCGCGTACGCGGAGGCCGCCGACGCCGCCACCGACCCGAACGCCTCCGCCCTCTACGTGCAGCGGCTTGAGAAGCTGGCGGCCGCCGTGGCGGCCGGCGCCGCCACCGGCACTCCGGAACCGCTCGATCCGGTCGGCCCGCTTCTCGCGCGGCTCGAGGAGTCGGGCCAGGCGCCGGCGACGGTGGCCCGGGTGCGGGCCGCGGTCAATCGCCCGAACCTGTTTCTGGACGTCGACGAGAGCCTGCTGGCGACCGCCGTGAACAGGCCCGTGGACGAGACGGCGCCGATCAACGACGTCGTCCTCGGCGCGCGGATCCGCGGCAGCGGCCGCACGACCGGACAGGTGCTGCTCGACTTCGTGCCCGCCCTCGAGCGGGCCGTCGTGGACCTGAACCTGGACGCCACGAACCACTCCGACACCCGCGGCTCGCAGGGGCCGGTCACGGTCCACACGCACGGCACGACCAAGATCGACGCCCGCAAGCGGATCCTCATCGACGACCAGCGGGTTACGGCCCTGCCGGTCGAGGCCCACGCCGACACCGACACCCGCACGGCCGGCATCGGCGTCACCAAGCGATTCGGCAAGCGGTTGATCCGCAGGATCGCCACGCGGAAGATCGCGGAGATGCGGCCCCGGGCCGAGGCGGTCTCGGCGGCCAAGGCCAGTGCCCGGGCCCGCCAGCAGTTCGAGGAGCAGACGGCGACGGCCATCGCCCAGGCCTCCCGCGACTACCAGACGCGGTTCCGCCAGCCCCTGATCGAGCGCGGCTGGTATCCGGAGCTGCTCCAGATGCGGACGACCGACTCCCGGCTTTCGGTCATCGCCCGCAAGGCGATCGCCGACCAGATCGGGGCCTTCTCGGCGCCGCCGGCCGTCGATCCCGACGCCGTGCTCGCGGCCCGGGTGCACGAGACGCTCGTCAACAACGCAGCCGAGATCACGCTCGGCGGCCGGACGATCACCCAGCAGTTCATCGAGGAGCAGATCAAGAAGAACAACGCCACGCTGCCCGAGGCCCTCGGCAACGATCCCGACCAGAAGCCCTGGTCGATCACGTTCGCCAAGCGCCGGCCGGTCGAGCTCGACGCCGGCGACGATCGGGTGAAGGTCACGGTCCGCGGCAGCCGCTTCACGTCGGGCGAGCGGGAGTTTTCCGCGATGGACATCTGGACGGCCTACCGCATCGAGCCGGCCCCGGGGGGCGTCCGGCTCGTCCGCGACGGCGACGTGCAGATCTATCCGCCCGGCTTCGTGCCCGGCGGCGGCGAGAAGCTGACGGTGCAGGAGACCTCGCTGCGGCGGATCCTCCAAAAGCGGTTCAACAAGGTCTTCAAGGAGGTCGTGGACGTCGAGCCGCTGAAAATGCCGGGCGATCTGGAGCAGGCCGGTCCCCTGCCCATGGAGCAGCTCGTCGCCCGCAAGGACGGCTGGGTGGCGGCAGGCTGGCGCAGGAAAGACCCGGTGATCCACGAGACCGTAAGCGGCGAGGTGATCCTCACGGAGACCGTCGGGTCGGCGTCGAGCGCCGTGCTGGCGATGGTCGCCGAGTGATCCCGCCCGCGGCGGTGCCGTCATGAAGCCGGAGGAACTGCTGCGGGCGGTCGACCTGGCCGCGGCCGGTGCGTGGGACGAGGCCCACGGCATCGTGCAGCGGGACGAGGCGGATCGCGCCGCGGCCTGGATCCACGCCGTGCTCCACAAGATCGAGGGGGACGCAGGCAACGCCCGGTATTGGTACCGCCGCGCGGGCCGGCTGGATCGGGTGGACGACGAGCCGGCCGCCGAACTGGCGGCGATCCGGGAGTCGCTGGCGCGGTGACCGCGGCGTGGCCATGGATCTTTCCCTGCTGGTCACGATCGCGCTGATATTCCTGGCCACCTCGTTGGTGGGCTTCGTGCGGTCGCGGATCGCGGATCGCTGCCTGCGATCGTTCCACGGCTTCCAGGTGACGCTCCGCCGCACCGATGGCAGGCAGGTATGGGGCCGGATGGACCTGTCTCCCGGCGGCATCGAGTTCGCCTTCCCGGAGCGGGAGGGCGACGACCCGCGGCTGAAGAAGACCTACCTGCTCTATCGGGGCGAGTACGGCCTGATCCAGTCGATCCACCGCTATGCCGACAGGCTCACGGACACCGAACGCCGGCGGCGGGATGCCGACATCGAGCGGTCGTTCCACCCGGGACCGCTGCGGCGGGCCGGCCGCCGGCTGCGGAACTTCCTCGGCTCGGCGACCGACTCGCTCCGCGAGGTGCTGGCCCTGGTGCTCGGCCGCGTGCAGAAGACGCAGGAGCGGTTCGTGGCCGCCGAGGGGGCCGACGCCCTGACGAAGCTCGGCGGCAACGTGCTCCGGGAGGTGAGCAGCACGCACGACCCGCTGCTCGAGCGGCAGATCGGCCGCCAGGTCGTTCTCGAGGTCATCGAAGGCGACGAGATCCACGAGCACGTGGGGATCTTCAAGGAATATTCGGCCGACTTTCTCCACCTCCTGGACGTGCAGTATCCGCAGGCCCGGGTGCTGGAGGTGACGGCGGAGCGGGCCGGGGAGTACGGCCGGGTGTCCGCGTCCCGCGAGGGCGACACGCTCCAAGTCTCCAACCGCAGCCCCCGTCCCGTGCTCGTGCTGGCCCTGGAAACGACGGCCGGCGAGCGGTCGATCGACGCCCTGGTCGATCCCGAGACCGCGATCCGTCTGCCGTTGGCGGCCGCGGCGGACAAGGTGCGGCTGCGGATTCAGACCGTGTCCGACCTCGACATGATCGTGCCCCGCTCGCGGGCCACCGTTCGCAACCGCGCCGAGGATCGGGCGGCCGCCGCGGCCGAATCGGTCTGGGACGTCGTCTTCGACCTCGGCCTCACGTTCCGCGGCGACGGGCCACGCGAGGAGCGGCTGCGGCGGGAATTGGAGGCGAAGCCCGACGATCCGGCGGCCGCTGCCGAGCTGGGCGGGCTCGTCCTCAAGCGGCAGGACTTCGCCGAGGCGGGTCGCTGGCTGCGGGTCGCCTACAACGGCCGCGACGGCCTGCCCGACGGCGGGCGGCGGGTGCGGATGCAGCTCCGCGAACTGGCCCGCAGGCTGGCGCAACGCGGCCAGTCCGCGGGCGACGACGCTGCACACGGCTGATGTCGGGGTCGCCGGACGGAAGACGGGACGGCCACGGACCCGACCCCGGCGACGCGGCGCGAATCAGGATTCCGGGCGGGGGCCAGCGGACGCCTCACGCTCGGCCGGCGGAAGGTTCTCGAGGTCGAGCAGGTCTTTCGGCCTGCCGGCCGCCCGCTTCAGCTTCCGCAGCCAGTCGAGCGACGCGAAGCGGATGCCGTCGAGTTGCACCGCCGTCTCCCACACGGTCGCTACCGGCACGGCGGGATATCCGGGCACGTAATCGAAAAGATCCAGAAAACCGCCGGTCGTGCACAGCATCATGAGCCGCTCGGAGCGGACGAAAGATGCGGTGACCGGGTGCGTCCGCTCGATGCCGGTGGCCGGGTCGATGTCGGCGCCGATGTACGCGGCCGCGATCTCTTCGAGCGCCCGCAGCAGGCTCGCCTCCGCGGCGGGCGACCGGATCCAGAGGACGTCCGTGTCCTCGGTCGCGCGGATGAAGCCGTGAAAGTTGACGGCGTGGCCGCCCACGACGACGAACGGCACGCCGTGCCTCGACAGCACCTCCAGGAGGTGAAAGTCAGGAGTCATTGGCACACGCTGCAGCGCTGCGACCGATGGATCGGGCCGCGAAGTTCCGCCGCCAAAAATGGGCCAGGCCCTCGGGATGCCGCTCGAGGATCGTCCGCGCCTGCTCGAGAAGCCGGCGCATGGCCGCGAGCCTCTCGGCGGGGCTGAGGCTGAAGGCCCGCGCCCGCCGTACCCGGTCGCGGGCGGCGATGCGGCTGGCGGCAGGATCGATCGCCTCGGCGGTCATGCCACCGAGTGTACCCCGAAACCAGCCGCCGGCCGCGTTCCCCGTCACTCCAGGGCGAACGCCACGTCGACCCGGGAGGTGACGCTGATCATGCCGGCGGCCAGCTTCTGGTCGCCATCCGCCTCGGCCGTCGCGTCGTCGCGGCCCGCGTCCTGCACGGAGTTCTGCACCACGGTCCAGCGGTCGCCGCGTCCGCTCGAACCGTTCCGCACACCCCCGCCGGAAGTCTCCTGGATCGAGACGGGCTTGCCGACCTTGGCACCCAACTCGCCCGCCAGAGCCACCGCCTTCTCCCGGGCGGCGCGGACGGCCTGCTGGCGGGCCAGGTCACGATGCTTGCGGAGG
>JBIPLS010000064.1:0-15698 GCA_044368305.1 Pirellulales bacterium | reverse complement strand
GCGCGGCGTGCCGTGCCATCCATGGCCACGGCACGCCTCTCGGCCCAGTGAACGCCAAGGGTTCACGGGGCCTCCAATCGTCGCTTCCTGCGACGGGCAGCAGCGGGCTGGTGCCCGCTGCGCGGCGCAGCCCCGTGGGACTCAGGCGATCTTTTCCAGCTTGGTGACGCGGCCGGTTTCCACCCACTCCGCCACGAAGATGTCGCCGGCGGGCGAGAAGCAGGCGTCGTGCGGATGCACGAACTGGCCGTCGAGCCACTTGTCGGGCTGCTTCCGCAGATCCTTGATCTCCGAGAGCCGCTCGGCCGCAGGCCCGAGACGCGCCACGACCCGGTTCTTGTCGTCGAGCAGCGTCACGCAGGCCTTCAGCTCCGGCACGAGCATCAGCCCGCCGAGCGTGTCGATGTTGGCCGGCAGGCCGAAGCCGGGAATCGTCTCCTTGTACGTGCCGTCCATCCCGAAGATCTGCAGCGCGTTGTGGGCGCGGTCCGTGACCACGATCGCGGGCTCGCGGCCCGGCCGGCGGTCGATCCACAGGCCGTGCGGCGTGTCGAAGGTGCCCTGGCCGTCGCCCGGGCCGCCGAAGCAGCTCACCCACTTCGCGTCCTTGTCGTAGCGATGGACGCGGAACGATCCATAGCCGTCGGCCAGCAGGAAGCCGCCGTCATCGAGGAAGGCGAAGTTCGTGGGCTGGAACGACTGGCGGGTCTTGGCCGCCACCGTGGACGCGTCCTCGGCGGGGGCATAGACGGAGGACTCCATCGGCGCTTTCCGGTACCAGACGACGTCGCCTTCGAGCGTGAGCTTGGCGAGCGCCTTCACCTGCCTGTAGCCGCACACGTAGAGGAACTCGCCCTCGGGCTCCTTGCGCACCTCGATGCCGTGGCCGCCGCCCTGAAACTCGGACCCGAAGGCCTGCACGAACCTGCCCTCGGAGTCGAACACGAAAATCGCGGGATGGTCCTTCCGCTCTTTCAAGCCCTGGTGGATGACGTACAAGTTGCCGGCGGCGTCGAGGGCCACGCCGTGCGTCGTCTGCCAGGTGAAGCGGTCGGGCAGTTGCGGAAAGTGATGGCGGACGCGGTATCGATGCCCGCCCTCGCCGACGATCGTCTCGGCGGCCAGGCGGCGCGACCGGGCCAGCGCCGGGGTGGCGGCCGTGGCGACGGCCAGCGCGGCCGCGGCCGTGAAGTGACGCCGTGAGACGGCGTCGGGTCGATCTGCTGCTGCCGACATGAACACCTCCAGAGGTTTTTCGAAGACGGATTCTCGACAACATAACCGGTTCCGGCGGCCGGCGGGGAGCAGGGTGGTGCGGACCGTGGCCGCCGGGAGCCGCTTGACGCAGTCGCCCCCGTGCCCTAGAAAGTGCTAGGAACATTTGTACACATACCAACCGACACCCCCTGCCACATCCGCCCATGGCCACCGCCGCCCCCACCGCCATCGACCCGGTTCGCGACGAGGTGCGACTGGCCTGCGTGCCGGGCATCGGCGCCCGGGCGAGAAAAATCCTCCTCACCCGTTTCGGCTCCGCCGACGCGGTGTTCGCCGCCACGACCGCCGAGTTGGCCGCCCTCGCGGGCGTGGGACCCAGGCTCGCCAAGGCCATCCGCGATGCGGCCGACACCACGGAGGCCGACGCGGTTCTCGGGCTATGCCGCGATCGCGGCGTGGCCATGCTCACGGAGGGGGCGGCCAACTACCCGCCGCTGCTCGGCCGCATCGACGATCCGCCGGGGCTGCTCTTCGTGCGCGGGTCGATCGAGCCCTGCGACTCCCTCGCGATCGCCATCGTCGGCTCTCGGCACGCGACGGCCTACGGGCGCCGTGTCGCCTGGCAGCTCGCCAATGGCCTGGCACGGGCGGGATATACGATCGTCAGCGGCCTGGCCCGCGGGATCGACGCCGCCGCCCATCGCGGCGCTCTCGACGCCGGTGGCCGCACCCTGGCCGTGCTCGGCAACGGGGTGCTCAACGTCTACCCGCCGGAACACGCCGATCTCGCGGTGGAGGTGATCGCCCGCGGCGCACTGCTCGGCGAGGCGCCGCCGCTGGCGCCGCCGCTGCCGGGATGCTTTCCGCGGCGCAACCGGATCGTGTCGGGGTTGGCGCTGGGAGTCGTCGTCGTCGAGGCCGCGGAACGGTCCGGCGCCCTGATCACGGCCCGGCTCGCCGGTGAGCAGGGGCGGGAGGTGTTCGCCGTTCCCGGCCCGGTGGACGCCCGGCTGTCCCGCGGCTGCCATGCGTTGATCCGCGAAGGCGCGCGGCTCGTGCAGGGCATCGACGACATCCTCGACGAGCTCGGGCCGTTGTGCGAGGCGGCACAGACGGCCGACGGCCGGACGGTGCGGGCTCCGGTGGAACTCCGTCTCGACGACGTGGAACGCCGCGTGCTCGATGCGTGCGACGCCGTGGCGGGCGGGGCGGCAGCCGCGGCTTGCATCGACGACGTCGTCGCGGCAAGCGGCCTGGCCGCGTCGCAGGTGCTGGCGACGCTCGGCGTGCTGGAGATGCGTCGCATCCTCCGACGACTCCCCGGCAACCGGGTCGAGCGAACCTCCTGACGCCCCGCGCGGCACCGATCGAAACCGGCGGGAGCCGGAGCGTGCCGCGATCCCGCTTCTCGCCCGCGGCTCGACCGCGTAGAATCTGTCGCATGGACACAGCCCTCTTCCACCGTTCCGAAGCCATCCGGGCCCGCCTGCTACAGCTGCGGGACTCCCTTTGACTGGGAAGGACGCCGACAATCGGCCGCCCGGCTGGAGGACGCCATGGGGGCGGCCGACTTCTGGGGCAACTCCGCCAAGGCCCAGGCCACGGTCGCCGAGCTGAAGACCGTGAACTCCGTGCTCAAGCCGCTCGAGGAGGCCCTGGCCGTGGGCCGGGACCTCGAGGCGCTTGAGGAATTGGCCCGCGAAGACGCGACGCTCGAGGCTGATTTGGCCGTCGAGGCCGACCGGCTGGAGAAGCTGGTCGATGCCCTGGAACTGGCCTCGTTGCTCTCCGGGCCCCACGACGGCTGCGACGCGCTGGTGTCGATCCACGCCCGCGACGGGGGCACCGACGCCAACGACTGGGCAGAAATGCTACTCCGCATGTATTCGGCCTGGGCCTCGAAGCACGACTTTGCGGTCGAACTCCTTGACCGCCAGGACGACGCCGTGGCCGGCATCCAAAGCGCCACCGTGGCGATCAAGGGTCCATGGGCCTACGGCTACCTGAAGGGCGAGACCGGGATCCACCGGCTGGTGCGGATCAGCCCCTTCAACTCCGAAGGCAAGCGGCAGACGAGCTTCGCGGCTGTGGACGTCGCGCCGGAGATCGCCGACGACGATGCCGAGGTGGAGATCAAGGACGAGGACATCCGCGAGGACGTGTTCCGCGCCAGCGGGGCCGGCGGCCAGCACGTCAACAAGACCTCCAGCGCCATCCGCCTGACCCACTTCCCCACGGGGATCGTCGTCCAGTGCCAGAGCGAACGGAGCCAGCACAAGAACCGGGCCACGGCCATCAAGATGCTTCGCGCGCGGATCGCCAGACTGCAGGAGGAGCGGCGCGAGGCGGAGCAACTCGCCCGCTACAAGCAGCAGCCGAAGACCGGCTTCGGCTCCCAGATCCGCAACTACTTCCTCCACCCCGACCAGCGGGTCAAGGATCAGCGGACCGGCCACTACGTGGGAAACTTCCAGAGCGTCCTCGACGGCAATCTGGACGGATTCTTCGACGCCTACCTGCGCTGGAAGGCCTCCGGGTCTTCCCCCGAGGCCGCCGGAGACGATTAGGCCGCGGCTGGACGGCGGCTCCTGTCCGGGATACGATCTGCATTCCCCCCGGCATGCCGCACCCGAAGGATCTCCAGCCGAAGGATCTCATGGCGGAAAAAGAACAGGCCCTCGAAGTGGAGGGCGTCGTCACCCAGGCCCTGGCGAACACGCGGTTTCGCGTCCAGATCACGGGCGGCCATATCGTCAACGCCCACGTGGCGGGACGCATGCGGAAAAACTTCATCCGCATCGTCCCGGGAGACAAGGTGAAGGTCGAACTCTCGCCCTACGACCTCACCAAGGGCCGGATCACGTTTCGGGAGCGGTGACGTCGGCCGCAGACCCGTCGGACTGTTCCCCATCCTGCCCGCGGGCCTCGAGGAACTGTTTCAGGTCGCCGAACGTCCGCAACGGCTCCTTGCCCGCCTGCATGGCCTTTGAAATCGGCTTGGGGGGACCGCTCGAGCCCTTGGACACGTAGGTTCGCGGCCCGCGCTCGCGAGGCGGCTGGGCACGGGTCTGGCGGCGGGCGGGCGGCCGCTCCTGCTCGGCGGCGACTGCCGGCGGCGGGAGCCGGTTGCCGGACCCGGTGCCGCGGTCCGTGCCTTCCTTGCGGGCTGCCCCCCGGCGGTCCTTGGCCTGCTGCTGACGCCCGCGCTCCGCGGGCGAGATCATCGTCAAAGCGACGCGGCGGCGGGCCTTGTCGAGTTCCAGCACCCACACCGGCACGATCTGCCCCACGCTGACGACGTCGTGCGGATCGCGGACGTAGCGGCTCGACAACTGGCTGATGTGAACGAGGCCGCTGTCGTGCAGGCCGATGTCGACGAAGGCCCCGAAATCGACCACGTTGAGCACGGAGCCGAGCAGCTCCATGCCCACCTCCAGATCCTCCAGCTTGAGCACGCCCTTCTTGAAGAACGGCTTGGGCAGGTCTTCGCGCGGATCGCGACCGGGCCGCTTGAGCTGCTCGACGATGTCCGTCAGCAGCAGCCGTCCCACGCCCAGCTCTGTCGCGAGCGCGCCGAGGTCAAGCGTCGCCACCCGATCGGTGAGCGCCGCGGCCTCCTGGCGATCGGCCAGGTCGGCGGCGCTGCCGCCCAGACGCTCGAGCACCCTCTCGGCCACCGGATAGCTCTCCGGGTGGATCCACGTCGCGTCCAGCAGGTTGGAGCCGCCGGCGATCTTCAGGAACCCCGCCGCCTGCACGAAGGCCGACTCGCCAAAGCCGGGCACCTCCAGGAACTGCCGCCGCGAGGTGAAGGGGCCGTTCTTCAGCCGCCACTCGTGGATGTTCCTGGCCGTCGCCTGATTGAGGCCCGATACGTACCGGAGGAGTGCCGGACTGGCCGTGTTGGCGTCGACGCCGACGTAGTTGACACAACTTTCCACCACCGCGTCGAGCGAGGTGTGCAGGTGCCTGGCCTTCACGTCGTGCTGATACAGGCCGACGCCGATGTTGGCCGGCTCGATCTTCACCAGTTCCGAAAGCGGATCCTGGAGCCGGCGACCGATCGAGATGGCGCCGCGGACGGACGCCTCGTGCTGGGGCAGTTCCTCGCGGCCGTAGGCGCTCGTCGAATAGACACTGGCCCCGGCCTCGTTGACGATCACATAGGCGACGTCGAGGGACTGCAGTTCTCCCGCCACCAGCCCGGCCACGAGCGACTCCGTCTCCCGGCCGGCCGTGCCGTTGCCGATCGCGATCACCGTGCACCCGTGCGCGGTGACGAGCTCGACGATCCTCCGGGCAGCCGCCTCCCGCTTCTCTGGCGGGCCGATGATGTGGAGCACCGCATGCTCCAAGGGCGTGCCGCACTCGTCCAGTGCGACCGCCTTGCACCCGCTCTTGAAGCCGGGGTCGAGGGCCAGCACACGTCGGCCGATCACAGGCGGCTGGACGAGGAGATTCCGCAGATTGCGGGCGAAGACCTCGACGGCGTGCGCCTCGCAGAACTCCGTCATCTCCCGGCGAATCTCGCGCTCCAGGCTCGGCAGCACGAGCCGGGCCAGCGCGTCCCGGCAGCAGGTCCGCAGGAAGTCGGCATGCGGATGGACTTCCGGCACGAGCAGCCCCTCAGCGGCCAGTTGCATCTCCTCCAGCGGCCCCTCCACCCTGGCCTTCAGCAGTTTCGCCCGCTCACCGCGATTGATCGCCAGCACGCGGTGCGGCGGCACCCGTTGGATGTGCTCGGCGTAATCGAAGTAATCGCGGTAGCGCTTCTCCTCCTTGGTCAGGGCTTTGCCGGCGGTCTCCACCCGCTGGCACTTGAGTTGTGCCTTGCGATGGAGGATGTCCCGGAGCCGCTGCCGCAGGTCGGCACGCTCGCTGAACTCGTCGGCGATGATGTGGCCGACCCCCAGGAGAACGTCGGCCACCGATGGCACCTGGGCATCGGCATCGACGAAGTCCGCCGCCCGCTTCTCCAGGGCGGCCACCGCGGCCGCGGCCTCGATGATCTCCCGGGCCAGCGGGCCGAGCTTCCGTTGCCGTGCCACCTCGGCGAGGGAAAGCTTCCGCGGCTTGAACGGCAGGTAGACATCCTCGAGCTGCTTGAGGCTGTCGGCCGCGGCGATCGCCGCCTCCAGCTCGGGCGTCAGGCGGCCCTGCCCCTGGATGGTTCGAAGGATCGTCTGCTTGCGGTCGGAGAGCTGACGGGCCTTGCCGACGGCGGTCGCGATCCGCCGCACGTCCTCCTCATCGAGGCCGCCTGTCTGATCGCGACGGTACCGGGTGATGAACGGAACCGTGTTGCCGGCGTCCAACAGTTCCACCGTCGTCGCCACGGCGGCGATAGGCAGGCCGAGGCGGTGGGCGATCCGCCCCAGGTCGATGACCGCAGTGACCGCTGTGGATGCCATCCGTCTGACGAACCCGCCTCGGTGACGACCCGCCGGCCCGAGCGGCTCTTCTCCGCAATCCCCCGCCCGCGCGACCACGCAGGCAAGCGGCAGGATCTGGGCAAACCGCCTGAATCTAGGACGGTGGATCGACGGGTGTCAAACCGCCGCCGACGGGCTCCGCGAACCGCGGCGGACCCCAGCCTGCCCGTCTTCTCCGGCTCCGCGCGCCACCGGGGCCGCGCTTGCCCTTGACCCGCCGATGAAAAGTCTCCTATTTCCCGCACTCCCCGCGCGTGGAGGCGGAGGGGCTTCCCGGCCACCGGGATCGGCACCGAGACCGACATTCGACTCCAGCGAATCGACCGATCATGACGATCACGAGACCTGCCACTCGGATCGAGCCGTGCGTGACCGATCCACCGCCCGCGCGTTCCCCGGAGTCCCAGCCACGATGATCCGCCAGACGCCGCCCGCCGGCGGCCCCGCTGCGGCCGCGACGCCAGCCGACGATCTCCTGCCGGCCGTGCCCTTGTTGGCTCTCGATCGACAGCATGCCGGCCTCCGCGAGCAGATCCGGGACGCGATCGACCGGGTCATCGACTCGGGCAAGTTCGTGCTCGGGCCCGACGTGGCCGACCTGGAGGCGGATCTGGCGCGGGCCCTCGACGTGCCACACGTGATCTCCTGCGCGTCCGGCAGCGACGCGCTCCTCCTGGCGCTCATGGCTCTCGGCGTGGGCGCCGGTGACGAGGTCGTCGTCCCCAGCTACACCTTTTTCGCCACGGCCAGCGCCGTGACCCGCCTGGGCGCCGTGCCGATCTTCGCCGACATCGACCCGCGGACGTATCTCCTCGACCCGGCCGACGTCGAGCGGAAGATCAGCCGCCGGTGCAAGGCCATCGTGCCGGTGCACCTCTTCGGGCGGACGGCGGACATGGACGCCCTGCTGCCCATCGCCCGCCGGACCGGCGTGCCCGTGGTCGAGGATGCCGCGCAGTCGATCCTCTCCACCTGGCGCGGTCGCTGCTCCGGAGGCCTGGGTGACGTCGGCTGCTTCAGCTTCTACCCGACCAAGAACCTCGGCGGCATCGGCGACGGCGGCTTCCTGACGACGACCCGGGACGACCTGGCCAAGGCGCTCAGGCTGCTGCGCGTCCATGGCATGGAGCCGCGCTACTACCACCAACTGATCGGCATCAACAGCCGGCTCGACTCGATCCAGGCCGCGGTCCTACGGGTGAAACTGCCGCACCTCGACGCCTGGTCGACCGCACGGCAGGTCAACGCGGCCCGATACCACGAACTGTTCGCCGGCCACGACCTGGCGGGCCAGGTCGTCACGCCCGACGAGGAGCCTCGCGGCCGACACGTCTGGAATCAGTACGTGATCCGCGTGGCCGGCGGCCGCCGCGACGCGTTGCGTGCGCATCTGGCCGGCCACGGGGTGGGCAGCGAGATCTACTATCCCGTGCCGCTGCACGTGCAGCAGTGCTTCGTGCACCTCGGCTGGCGGCCCGGCGACCTGCCCCACACCGAGCAGGCGGCGACCGAGACGCTGGCGCTGCCGATCTTCCCCGAACTCACGGCCGCCGAGCAGCGAACCGTGGTCGGCCGGATCGCGGACTTCTTTCACGCGGAGCCCGCACGAAAGGCGACCGACGTCGCCCGGCCGTCGGCCGGCGCGATCCGCGTGCCGCACGTCCTCCGCCGCGCCGTCGGCAGGGCCGACGAAGTCCGCTCCTGATCACAGCCGCGGGACGGCCTTCAGCCTTCCCTATCGGGATCAAAACGGCGGCTCGGGCGACAGACCACGAACACGCCCAGGGCGGCCACCAGGGCCACGAGCAGCGCGGCCAGGTAGTACTTCGACATGCGTGCGGCCCGCCCACGGGGAGGTTAGGATGCTGGTCGAATCCGGCTATCCGACCCGCACACTGTATCCGAAGATGGCATCCAAGACGAACCGTTCCGCCAAGGTGGCGACCTCCGCCCTGCCGCCCGTCGATCGCAAGACCCGCGGGCTGATCGTGGAATTGGCCGACGAAGTGGCCACCGCCGCGGAGAAGCGGCGGGATCCGCACCTCGACATTCCGACCCGCAGCCTCTCGAACGTCCGCTTCAACAAGTCGCGGAAGATCATCGAGATGGGCGGCCAGACCAACCGCCGGCAGCTCTTCAACCTCTCCCAGGCCAAGAGCTACATGCAGACGCTGCTCGTGGCGACGGGTTGCAAGCAGCTCATCGAGCAGCAGAAAACGACCAGCATCCGCGGTCTTTACTACTTGCTCAAGCACACGATCGAGGGCACCCGCGAGGAGACCTTCGCCACGCAGGAGGAGTGCGACCCGATCATCGAGGATCTGGAGGTCACGCTCGAAAGCCTGCGGGAGGAACTGCACGTCTACGCCAGCAACCGCGGCGGCATGGTGGGGCCGATCACGCTCGTCGATTCGGGCGACGAAATCGACTGCTCCCGGATGGGTTCCGGCGGCTACTCGATCCCGTCGATCGTCGAGGCCGACATCGTCAAGTTCAAGTCCTGCGACGCGAAGTTCATCCTCCACGTCGAAAAGGACACCGTCTGGCGGCGGTTCAACGAGGACAAGTTCTGGCGGAAGCACAATTGCCTGCTCACGCACGGCGGCGGCCAGCCGCCCCGGGGCGTCCGCCGCATGCTCTACCGTCTTCACCACGAGCTGAAACTGCCCGTCTATTGCCTGCTCGACAACGATCCCTGGGGCTACTACATCTACTCCGTGCTCAAGCAGGGCTCGATCAACCTGGCCTACGAGTCGAAGCGGATGGCGATTCCGGAGGCCCGGTTCCTGGGCATCCGCTCCCGCGACTACCAGCGGTGCAAGCTCTCGCCGAGCGTGCAGATCGCCCTCAACGACACCGACATTAAGCGGGCCAAGCAGATCGCCGCCTATCCCTGGTTCGCGGGCAAGAAGGCCTGGCAGAAGGAGATCGAGACGATGCTCACCAACGGCTTCAAGCTCGAGGTCGAGTCGCTGATCTCCAAGGACATCAGCTACGTCACCGACACCTACACCCCCGAGCGGCTCGCGGAAGCGGATTGGCTTGATTGACTTCGTGCATGCGGTCGCCCCTCCGGGCGACCGTGGCCGCTGTTCACGTGGCGGACATGGGTTGCATGAACGACTCGCTGACATCACGACGGTATTTTCTCGGGGCGGCGCTGGTCGGAGGAGTGACCGGCGGCCTGGTCGGCCGGCGCGGCGCGGCGGCGGCGGCCGATGAAGCGGTCCCGATCCGGGCGATCACGCGGGGCCCGGAGTTCCATTGGCGCGGCTACTACGACAAGCTGCTTTTCGACCCGACCGACCGTTTCGTGCTCGCCAATGAAGTCGAGTTCGAGGGGCGTTCGCCCGCCGCGGACGACGCCATCCGGGTCGGCATGATCGACACCGAGGACGGTGACCGGTGGATCGAACTCGGGCGCACGCGGGCCTGGAACTGGCAGCAAGGCTGCATGCTCCAGTGGGTGCCGGGCACGGAGAGCCAGGTGGCATGGAACGACCGGCAGGACGACCGGTTCGTGACCCGGATCCTCGACGTCAGGACTCGGGCCCTGCGGACGCTGCCACATCCCTTCTACTGCTTCGCCCCCGACGGCCGGACGGCTTTTGCGTGCGATTTTCGCCGGCTCAACGACACGCGGCCCGGCTACGGCTACGCGGGCATCCCCGACCCCAACCGGGGCGTTCACGCGCCGGCCGATGCCGGCATCTGGCGGCTCGACCTCCTCAGTGGGGAACAGCGGCTCGTCTTCTCCATCGCCGACGCGGCGGCGCTTCCGTTCCGCGGCCGGCCGGAGGCCGCGTTCACCGCCTCGTCGAAGCACTGGTTCAACCATCTCCTGTGCAACACCGACGGCTCCCGGCTGTTCTTCCTCCACCGCTGGCGGTCGGCGGGAGATGGTCCGTTCCGCACCCGGGCCTTGACGATGAATCTCGACGGTTCGGACGTCTTCGTACTCGACCCGTGGGGCGACACCTCGCATTTCGTGTGGCGCGACCCACGGCACGTGTTCGCCTTCGCCTGGCACCCGTCGCACGGAAAACGCTTCTACGTCTACGAGGATCGGAGCGATCGCGTCACCGTCGTCGGGCCCGAGGCGATGACGCAGAACGGGCACAACACCTACGTGTCCGGCACGAACGACGAATGGGTGCTCAACGACACCTACCCCCAGGCCGACACGCTGCAGCACGTCTACCTGTACCACGTCCCGACGGGGAGACGGGTGGCGGTCGCCTCCTTCCCGTCTCCCGAACAGTATCGTGGGGAATGGCGGTGCGACACCCATCCATGCGCGAGCCGCTCCGGCCGGAAGATCGTCTTCGACTCGCCCCATCGGGGCGGCCGGCAGGTGTATCTCGCCGACATTTCACGGATCGTCGGCTGAAGGGGTGCCGGCCCCGGCTCACGCCTCCTCGCGGAGGAGGGGCGGAGGCTCCGCGAAATCCTCGAGTTCCGGCGGCAGTTGCAGCTGCCGCATCGTCTCGTCGGTCTTCCGCATCCCCTCGGCCACCTCGTCCACCCGCTGGGCGATGTCGCTCACGTCCCGCTTGGCCACCGAACTCTCCGCGAGCGCGGCGATCTTGGCCTCCAGCCGCTCGATCTCGGCGGCCACGACGTCGAGCTTGCGTTTCGCCTCCTCGATGTTGGCCAGCCGCTCGCGGCTGGTCTTGAGATGGTCCTCGAGGGCCGTCCGCATCTGGGGCTCGCCGTCCGGCGGCAGCTTCGTCAGCCGTTTCTCGAGGTCGGCGATCCGCGTGCGGATCGACGCATCGTCGGTGTGGTCGAGAAACTCCGACAGGTTCGCGGCCCCCCAGATCATCCGCAGGTAGCCCCACAGCAGCCGGTCGAGCGACTCGAGCGTGCCGCCGTCCGGCCCATGCGCGTCGGGCCCCCGCATGCTGCCCGCCAGCTCGATGAGCTTCAGGCAGTGGTCCCGCAGCTGATCGAATCGCGCCAGCAGCGGGCGGGGCAGCCGCCTGCGGATCCGCTCGTAGGCCTCACGGGCCCCGACGGCCTCGGCGGCACGACGGAGCTTCGCATCCTGCGCCTCGACGGCGCTGCGGAACCGGTCGTTCCCGATCATGCTCGCCAGGTAGAAGACCTCGCCCGCGACCACCAGCGGGAGGATGATCCCAGGAAAGCCGCTGATGAACGCGGCTGCGACGCCGCCGCCGAAGAACAGCAGGTTCCACCGCGTCGTGAACGCGGCCTTCAGGTAGCCGCCGAACCGATTGAGCATAAAGGTGACAGCCACCAAATCTGGGAAAGATGCGCGGTGCCAGGTTGCCTAGGTTGCCCGATTTTGGTGGCTGACACCACTGCCGCCGTTGGGACGCCTCGCCGCGGCCTCCACCTGCTCCATCCGGGCGTGGAGCGCATTGACCTGCTCGTGGAACCAGGGCTGCGACTGCGTCTCGCGGGCAGGAGCCGAGGCCACGGGCATCCGCAGTTCCTCCACGATCCGGCCCGGCGTGGTGGCCATCACGAACACCCTGTCGCCCAGATAAACCGCCTCCTCCACCGAGTGCGTGACGAACAGCACCGTCGCCTGCACCTCGCGCCACAGCCGCACGAGCAGATCCTGCATGTCGAGCCGCGTGGCCGGGTCGAGCGCGCCGAACGGCTCGTCCATGAGGATCACCCGGGGGCGGAGAATCAGGGTGCGGGCGATGGCGACCCGCTGCCGCATGCCTCCAGAGAGTTCGTGCGGGTATTTCTCCGCGTCCCGGCGCGGGTCGAGCCCGACCCTGCCGATCCACTCCAGGGCCTCCGCCTCCCGTTCCCGGCGCGGCACCCCGCGGCACTCCAGACCGAAGGCCACGTTGTCGAGCACCGTCCGATTGTCGAAGCTCGTGTAGTCCTGGAACACCATGCCGCGGTCGGGTCCGGGGCCGAGGATTTCCCGGCCCAGCACCGTGACGCTGCCGCTCGTCGGCGGATGCTGCGGCGCCAGGCCCGCCACCAGCCGCAGGACCGTGCTCTTGCCGCAGCCGCTCGGCCCCAGGAACGACGAGATCTCGCCGTGATCGTGCACGTCGGGGATCGTGAAGCTCACGGCGGAGATGGCGACGTATTCACGGGGCGTGCCGGGGTTGTAGACCTTCGTGACGTCCCGAAACTCCACGGCCGGGGCCCGCCCATCCGTCACCGCAGCAGACTCGGGCTGCGTCGTCGGCACCGGCTCGCTCACGATGCCGCCTCCGCGGGACCCGGGCCGTGCAGGAGCCGCCGCGCAAGCCGCGGCAGCACGCCCCGTCCGCCGTAGCGGTAGGGAAACAGGTCGCACTGCAGCCACCACAGCGCCCGGTCGATGGCGTAGGCCACGAGCGTGATCACGACGAGCGTGATGAGAATCGTCTCCTGGTGGCTGCGGCGCTGGGCCACGTTGATCAGCCCGCCGAGGCCGATCGTGTCACCGCTGCGCCGTGTCTCGGCGATCATCACGTAGCCGAAGGCGATGCCGAACAGGAGCCGCAGCGAGTTGAAGATCGCCGGCGCCGCCAGGGGCGCGAGCACCTTGAGGATGATCTGCCGCCGCGAGGCGCCCAGCGTCCGCGCGGTGTCGACGTACCGCTCCGGCACCTCGAGCACCGCGGCGGTCGTGTCGCCGACCACGAACGCGACGCTGGCGACGAACAGGAACATCACCTTCTGGAACTCGTCGCCCGTGGCGTTGAACAGCGCGAACATCAGCGGGATGAGGGCCGCGATCGGGACGTTCCGTCCGAAGGTCGTCAGCGGCGCCAGGAAGGCGCGTGCCGCGGGAAAACTCGCGGCCACCACGCCCAGCGGCACGCCAACGAGGCCCGCCAGCCCGAACCCGAACAGCACGCGCCGCAGGGTCACGAGCGTGTTGGCAAAGAGCCGCTGCTCGCCGAACGTGGTGGGCAGCGCCCGCAGGGTCTCGCCGGGGCTTGGCAGCGTGGCGGGGCTGATCCACCGCATCTCGGCCTCGCCGGCAGTCGCCGCAAACCAGAGCGCGACCACGCAGGCCACGCAGGTCACGCCCCAGAACAGCCCGCCTGCCGCGGGCAAGTCGCCCCGCAGCGGCTTGGCGGGCTCCGCCGGCGGCGGCGGTGCCGGGGCCGGGGGTGGCGACGCGCTCGTCATTCCTTCTCCGCGGCGTAAACCTTGATCTCCACCCGGCGATTGAGGGCGTGGTTGTCGGGATGGTCGTCGTCGGCGGGCCGGTCCCAGCCCAGTCCGTCCACGGCGAAGCGGGCGTCGTCGAACTTGAACTTCTCCACCAGCGCGTCCTTCACGGCCCGCGCCCTCTCCAGCGACAGTTCCTTCACCATCGCCTCCGACACCACGCCCCGCCGCGAGGAGTCGGTGTGGCCCTCGACGATGATGCGGGCGTTGCCGAACTGCTTGGCGAGCGCGCCGGCCTCGTCCAGCACCGCGTCGACCCGTTGGTCGTAGAGCGTCTCGACGTCCTGGCCGTCGACGCGGCGAATCACCGTCTTGCGCAGTTCGGAACTGTTGGGGAAAAACTGGATCACGATCGTGTTGGTGAGGATCTCCTCGTTCTCGGCCCGGATTTGGGCCACGGTCCGGGGCACGACGGCGCTGACGTACTCGTCCTTGGTGTCGGCGTACTTCGGCTCGGCGCCGAGCTTTTGGATCACCGAGAAGTCCATCACCTGGTCGAACGGGACGGGGTTGTTGGAAATCGCCCCGATACGGCGGTAGAGCATGTACGCCTGCTTCCAGATCCGCTCGAAGTTGGCGGGATTGTTGCGGTTCAGGAAGAACTGGTAGTTCTCCGCCCAGTTCGTCGAGTGGGCGTCGCCGAGCATGGTCAGCGCGTCCGATTCGGGGATCGTGTAGCCGTCGGCCATGAGCTTGGCCGCCCTCTGGCGGGCCGGCTCGGCCTTGAGGGCCTCCATGGCGTCGAAAATGCCGCGGGCGATACCCTCGATCTTGTCGGGATGATCCTTGGCGAAGTCGGCCCGGGCGAACCACACGTCGGCGATCAGCCGGTTGGCCGTCTGGGTGGTGACGAGCATGCGGTTGCCACGGGCGGCCGCGAGGTTGTAGATGTCGGGGGCCCACGACACGGCACCGGAGATGCTCTTGTCGCTGTTGAACGCCGCGGCCGCCTCGAACGCCGTGTTGACGTAGACCATCTGCACGTCCGACGGCTGCAGCCCCCCGGCGACGAGCATGTTGAGCGCGAAGAACTGGCTCGGCGAGTTCTGGGCCATCACCAGCTTCTTGCCGGCCAGGTCCTTGACCGTCTTGATCTGTTCGCGAACCACGATGCCGTCGCCACCGTTGGAGAAGTCCACCTGCTGGTAGACGCGGGGCATTACCCGCGAGTCCTTGGCGAAGCTGTCGATGAACAGCGGCAGCATGTCGAGCGTGGCCCAGCCGATGTGCACGTTGCCGGCCGCGTAGGCATCCCGCATCTGCACGGGGTCGTCGATGAGCACGAGTTCCACCTTGAAGGGCTTGCCTCCTGGCGCCTGCCAGACCTTGCCCGCCTTGAAGCCCTCGTTCGCGAGGATGATCGGGCTCCAGCCGGCCCAGATGTTGAGCGCGAAGCGGACGGTATCGCCCTCGAGCGGCTTGTAGCCGCTCACGCCTTTCACGGGCGGCAGCCGTTCGGCGGGCTTGAAGGTGTATTCCTTCACCATCGTGGGCACCGCGGCGTCGGCCGCTTCGCTCTGGCCCTCGGCACCCGCCCCGCCGTCCGCCGGATCGCCGGCCCCACCACCGCCGGCCACGGGCCGCTGGCCCGCCGGTCGGCCGAAGCCGAATTGCTCGAGCATCCCCGCCCGCCAGGCGGCGAGCCCCACGAGGCCGAGAATCACGGCCCACACCGCTAGCCAGAAAGGAGCCTTCGGTTGACCTGCCATCGTGATCGCCTCGCGAACGAGTTGAGGAATATGGAAATCGGGCGGAGTTTCGGGACCGCCGCGGCTCAGCCGCGGAAGGCCGTCTTCGGCCGGGCCTTGCCGGCCAGGTGGAGGGCGTGCATCAGGTCGTAGGCCGTGACCTCGCAGAGCAGCCGCGTAACCTTCTCGTGCGCCTCCGGCG
>JBIPLS010000063.1:0-15879 GCA_044368305.1 Pirellulales bacterium | reverse complement strand
CCGACCAGGCTTTGCGGCATGACGGTGTGCATGGCCGGCTGAAGACCTACTCGTGCTCGCCATGAACGTGAGCCTCGCCGTCCGGGTCGATATTCACGTGCAGCGTCATGGGGTGGCAGCAGACCGGGCAGTCTTCGACGTAGTCTTGGTGCGCTCCGGCTGAAACATCCACGGGGACGACGATCTCTTCGCCACACGAGTCGCAGGTGTAGCTGGCTTCGGCGTGCGGCGACCTTCCCGCGGGACGGCGCTTTTTCTTGGGCTTTTTCTTCACGGCTGCCGCGCTGTTGGCTCTGAGTTCAAGTGTCGCAGTATTCTGTCTGCCCGCGACCCGATGGTATCCGCCCCAAGCCCGTCAGGAGCAAACTGGTGACCCGAATTCTTGCCGCTATCGTGCTCGGGTTCTTCGCCACCGTCCTCCGCGCCGCCGAGCCCGCCCTGTTGCCGAAGGCTGGCCCGGGTCAGGCTGACCGCCGCGACTCCATGCGATATGAGTTGCAGATCCTCACGGCGAAGCCCGGCAAACTGGACGCGCTCCATGACTGGTTCCGTACGCACCAGGCTGAAGTCCTCGCCAAGCACGGCGCTACGAATCTCGCCTATTTGGTCCCGGTCGGGGAGAACCCCGAGCGAAAAATCCTCTGCCTGTACGAGTACCCGAGTGCGGCGGCGGTGATGACGTTCAGTCGGGCCGTGAAGGCCGACCCTTCATGGGCACCCTTGGACACCTCGAAGGACGGCTCGGATCGGCTCGTCGAGACTGTGAACGCGACGCAGTGCCACCCGACGGTCTACTCGCCGCTGTTTGAGCCCAGCAAGAGCCCAGAGCCCCGCGTGTTCGAACTCCGGACCTACACGTGCCCGACCCCCGAGAAGTTGGCCCGCCTGCACAAGCGATTCAAGAGCCACACCACGAAGCTCTTCGCGAAGCACGGCATGGAGAACCTCGTCTACCTCCAGCCTGGTGATGACGAGCGAAAGTTGGTCTACCTTCTCGGCCACAAGAGCCAAGAAGCGGCCAAGGCAAGTTTTGCAGCCTTCAGGAGCGACCCCGAGTGGCTGGCGGCGAAGAAGGCCTCGGAAGCAGCCGCGGGCGGTTCGCTCACGAACGCTGAAAATGGCGTCCTGTCGGAGTTCTTCGTGGGGACGGACTATTCGCCGCTGAAGTAGTTCCTTGCCGGAGCGGCCCCGTGCGAGCCTGCCGTCCTCTGGGGACGCGCGCCCGGCAAGTGGCAACCGGGCTTGTCGGGCTTCGCTCCCCGTCGCTCGGCCACCGGTTGCTCGGTTGTCGATACAAAACCAACTGTATGCCGCCCCAGACGTTCCTGCCCGGCCCGCAGCCCGATACGGTGAGAACTCCCCAGGGTCAGGTGCTCACGGTGCCGACCGGCTGGGTGCTCTTGCCGCCCGGTGACGCCGCCCTGACACGCCGCGTGAAGGCCGCTGGGGAGTGCTGGATCGTCCAAGAGAAAGTCGGCCGGAGGATATTTTCTCGTGGGCTTTGGGCCTCGCGAGAAACCATCGCCAGGATCCAGCGAGAACTGGCAGGGGAACGCTCGACGGAGAGTTATTCACGGCGCCGTGAGGCCGACGCGAAACGCCGCGAGGCCAAGCAGGCGGAGTACGTCGAAGACTTCCAGACGGCCGTCGTGGCGTTCCTGGCGTTTCACGAGCGGCACGCGGAGTTGGCCCTGAAACTCGCCCAGGCCGTGACGAGCCATGCCACGCCCGTCGGCAGCGGCACAGTGGCCCGAACCCAGCGTATTCCCATCGAACGCCGGGCTGAGGCCGCCGTGATCGCCTGGCTGCGGCACCAGACGACGGGCTACGACTCGATGAAGATCGCCCGCGTGAAGGGCCAGCGCCGGGAAGTCCGTCGGATGCTCGCCCAGCGGTCCAAAGAGCTTCTGGCGGACTATCGCAGGGGTGAGGCTCCGGGTGCCCTCTGCCCGCTGGCTCGGGCGCTCGAGGACGCCCCCTGATACGGCTCGCGCTCGAGCCTCGCGCGTGCCGCGGCCAGTTCTCCCCGGTCCGCCATCCGCCTTCTGGTGGCATGATACGGCCTTCGATCAAGGAGGTTCGGGCCGCGGGTGCCTTGCTGCCGGATCGCTGCCGGCGAAGCCAAGTGTCCGCGAAGCGACCGTTTGGAATCGCCGGAGTCGGCCTCGGCCTTTGCGGGGGTCTCGGGCAGCCGGGCAACGCCCGAGCTTGCCCGCCGCGGTAGAAGTGTTCGCCGGATGGGTGCGACCGTGCGCCGGCCGCTCTCGACCGGCCGTCTGTCGCGGGTCGGGGGCGACGGCTCCGGTGGCCGGGCCACAGGGGCTTCGCATGCGACCCGTGCTACCGACCGATGAGACGCATGCTCGACGGCACTTGCCATGCGGGTTTTTTACCGACCGGAGCCATGGCTGGCTCTCTCGCCAGAGGAGCCGCGATGACCGACGAACGCTTTCGGCAGATCGAAACCCTGATCGAGGACGCGGGCCGGTGCTTCGACCCGGAGACAGGGATGTTCGAGCCGCTCGATGAAGCCGACGAGGACGAGGGCGGTGGCTCGGATTTCGACCCCACGTCCTTCTTGGGCCTGCTCGGCATCACCGAGACCGAGTGCGCCGAGTACGTGCAGCGGAAAATGCGGGACTACGACGATTCGTTCCGCGAGGCCTGACGGCACCGGTCACGCTGCCCGCCGTCGCCCGTACGTCCGCCAGGTCGTGCCGACGGCCGGTGCGGGCAAGCCGTTGGGCGCCGGTCAGTCGGCTTCTTCACCGATCGGGCCCCGACCGAGGTCCGCGACCAGCGAGAAACCCTCGACTGTGAACCAGCGGGTGAACAGCGCGAAGTCGGCCGTCTCGGGCCAGACCTTCTCGTCGGGCTGCCAGGCCGCGAGTTCCCGGCGGAAAATCTCCTCGAACAGGTCGGCGACGACCTCCTCGATCTCCTCCGGATAGTGGCAGGCGGCGATCAGGTACACCGACCTCTCGGCGATCTCTCGTCGGGCTGCGATCGTGGCGTCGGGAACGCCGGCAGCCTTCAACCAGCCGTAAAAGGCCGGCTCGTGCCCGATGACCACGGCACTGCGATTGAGCATGGCCGCCCGCCGGTGGATCGCGATATGCGGCGTGCTGCCCCCGTGCCCCGCCCCTGCGTGCTGCAGCAGGCCCGATGGAAAAACCCTACGCGAGCCCGCGCGGAAAGGAAACCGCCCGGCTGCGTCGTGCGGCCGGGTCGCGGTCGTGCAGCAGGACGCCTGGGCTGCGGTTCAGGCCGGCGGCGGGGCCGCGCCGCCGGCCGCATCCGCCCGCTGCTGGCGGACGAGTTGGGCCAGCAGCACCTGCACGAGGCCGCCGCCGTCGGGGCCGTCGCCGCCCGCCCCCACGAGGATGTCGGGAGTGATCTTCAGGCCCGCGGCGGAGATCGCCTTCATGACCTCGACCGTCGTCACGCCCTGCGCCGTCAGCGCGTCGACCTGATCCCGGTAGGCCTTGGCCTGCGCCTCGCCCTTCGACCGCACGACGGTCGCCTCGGCGTCACCGATCTGCTTGGTCTTGGTGGCCTCCGCCTCGGCGATCATCCGCACCTTCGCCGCATCGCCCTTGGCCCGCTCCTCGACCTGCCGGGCTTCGTGCTGGGCCACCTTGATGCCCGCCTCGGCGGTGATGATCTTCACCTGGGCGTCGGCTTCGGCCTTGGTCTTCTCGAACTCGATGCGACGGGTCTCGGCGTCCTTCTTCGCGTCGTACATCGACTTCTCCTGCTCGGCGAGGTTCTTCTGCTGCGTGGTCTTCATCAGCGCCTCGGGGAGGTGGATGTTGGTGATCATCACGGAGACCACCTCGACGCGATACTTGGCGAGATCCTGGCGGACCGCCTCCTCGGCGGACTTCTGCTCCTCGGCCCGGTTCTGCTGGTAGGCGATCGCCGGCGACCGCGACACCTGGGCGCGGAAGATGCCGTCGATCTGCGGGTGGATGACGTTCTTCTCCAGCTCCTCGATGGAGCCGATCTTCTGCACGACGTACGGCGCGTTTTCCGGCAGGATGCGGTATTGGCAGCGGACCTCGACCTTCATCTCGAAGCCGTCGTGCGACACCACCTGGAAGGGGTCGAAGGCCGCGGCCTCGCCCGGCTTCTCCTTCTCCGCGCTCCAGTCCACCGACCGCGTCGTGGTGGGGATGATGATCGCCGAGTAGGCCAGGGGATTGATGTTGTAGGCGCCGGGCCCGAGCACCTCCCGCTGGATGCCGCGGAAGCCTTTGGGCACGACGTGGCGGGTGCGGGACCCGTCGGTGTGCGGGTCGTCGGCACCGGGCTCGAACTCGGCCGGATCCTTGCCGATGTTCGAGATCAGCACGGCCACCTCACCCTGGCGGACGAGCGCCTGCTTCCGCTTCGACACGGCGAACATGTACGGGTTGATGTAGTAGGTTCCCGGCGTGAGGATGTTCTCCTGCGGGCCCCGCTTGCCTCCCTTGTCGAGAAACGACTGGCCGTCCTGGAAGCCGTTGACGTCGTCGGGCGTGTGCACCACGACGTCGCTGCGGGCCATCGCCAGGCCGTCGCGAGCGTCGATGATGCCGATCTCGTTCTCGCCGATCCGCACCGCGTCGGCGATCTCCACGGCGAAGATCTCGGTGTTGATGTTGTAGGTGCCGGGTCGGAGGAAATCGATCTGCGGGCCTTTCTGTCCTCCATTCCGCAGGAACGCCTCGGCCTTCTGGAAGTTGTCGTGGTCGGGCACGCTGCGGCCGAGGAGCTGGCCCGCGGCGAGCGGGGCGCCGTCGGCGGCCGTGATCACGCCGATCTTGCCCTCCGGCACCAGGGTCTTGGCGATCTTCGTCACCTTGAAGAGCCCTGGGTGGATCTTGAAGGTGCCGTTGGTGAGGAACCGCAACTGCTTGCCGCGGATGCCGCCGTTGGTGAGAAATTCCACCGGACGCTGGAAGTCGTCGTGGGCGGCGCCGGCCGGGTCGTCGGCGAAGATCCGCCCCGCCTGCAGGGCCGCGCCGTCGGTCGCCTCGACGATGCCCAACTCGTTGGCGCCGATGGTGACGAACCTGGGCTTGGCGACCACGCGGACGAAGGGCCAGGGGATGACGTGCAGGCCGGGCGCGAGATAGGCCGCCTGCGAGCCGACCTCGCCGTGCATGGCGAAGACGCGGCCGGGCGCGAGTTCCTGGCCGATGAACCGCCGCTCCAGCAGGGCGATCCGGTCGGCGCCGACGTTGACGAGGAACAGCGAAGCCAGGATCACGAGCGGCAGCAGGGCCGCCAGCCCGATGCCCAGCCAGATCATCGCCTCTTGCGGCATGGGGATTTCCGTCTCGTGTGCCGCCGCGGTCGCACCGGGCCGCGGAACCGGCCGATGATACTTCGCGGGCGGGGGCCGTGCCGGGCCGTCGATTTCCCCTGCATGGGCCGCGTACACTGCCGCCATGGACAGGGACGAATCCCGATCGCGGCCACAGTCCGACCAGGCGTGCGGGACGTGCATTTTCTGGCGGGCGGACGGCAGGTCCGGCGACGCCGAGGGCTGGGGCGAGTGCCGGCGGATGCCCCCCACGCTGCCGCGGATCGAGGACGACAAACTCGTGCACGTCGGTCTTTGGCCCCACACCGACGGACGTGACTGGTGCGGCGAATGGCAGCCGCGCGCCGGGGCGGCGGCGCGACGGCCGTGAGCACGGCCACCGGGCGCCGCGGAGCGGCGGAATCATGACCGCCGAAATGCAGATCGTCGTCGCCACGCTCGCCTCCGCCGCGGCCGGCTTCGTCAATTCCATCGCCGGCGGCGGCGGGCTCGTCTCGATTCCCATCCTGCTCGGACTGTTTCCGGCCGCGTCGCCCGCCGCACTGTTCGGCACGAACAAGGCGGCGATGGTGTGCGGCACGCTGCAGGCGGCCGGTTCCTATTCGCAGCACGTGCGGCTGCCATGGGGCATGCTCGGACCCGCCATCGGGGCGGCGGTCGCCGGCGGGCTGGCCGGCGCGTGGCTGGTGACGCTCGTCTCCAGCGACTGGCTGCGGCCGCTCCTGCCGCCGATGCTCGGGCTGGTGCTCGCCCATGCGCTCCTGCATCGGGAGGCCGGCCGCGTGCACGCGCCGCGGCTCACGCCGCGGGCCGAGGCCACTGCCGGCACCGCGATCGCGGCCGGACTCGGGGTGTACGACGGCTTCTTCGGGCCGGGCACCGGCAGTTTCCTCATCCACCTCTTCGTCCGCGTGCTGGGGTTCGACTTCCTGCACGCCGTGGCCGCCGCCAAGATCCTCAACGCCGCCACCAACCTCGGGGCCCTGGCGGCGTTCGTCTGGACGGCGAACGTCTGGTGGGGGCTCGCCCTGCCGATGGCGGCGGCCAACGTCCTCGGCAGTTGGGCCGGGTCGCGGCTCGCCCTCCGGCACGGCTCGGCGTTCGTCCGCACCGTGTTCATCGCGGTCGTCGCCGCGCTCGTCCTCAAGACGGCCTACGACGCGTATCTGGCGAAGTTGGGCCCGGATGCGGCACACTGGTGGCCTCCCTCGTCAGACAGGAGTCATGCATGAACGTCCCCGGGTCCGCGACCATGCAACCGGTGCTCGTCGCCGGCGGGTGGCGGCAGGCTGCCGCCGAGCAGTCGTACCAGGCCTTCGATCCGACGACCGGCGCGAGCCGGGAGGAGGCCTGGCCCGTGAGCGGCTGGGCCGACGTCGATGCGGCCCTCGACGCGGCGGTGCAGGCAGCGGACGAACTCGCGCGGCTGCCCGTCGCGACGATCGCGGCTTTCTTGGAACGCTACGCGGATCGGCTGGCTGCCCAGGCGGACGAGATCTGCGCCACGGCCCACGCCGAGAGCGGCCTGGCGATCCGGCCGCGGCTGGCGGAGATCGAACTGCCGCGGACCCTCGATCAACTGCGGCAGGCGGCGGCGGCCTGCCGCGAGCAGACGTGGCGGATGGCGATGATCGACACGGCGAAGAACATCCGCTCGGTGGCCGTGGGCCTGGGGCCGGTGGTGGTGTTTCCCCCGGCGAACTTCCCGCTGGCCTACGGCGCCGTCACCGGCGGCGACTTCGCCGCGGCGATCGCGGCCGGCAATCCCGTGATCGCCAAGGCCCACCCGGGCCATCCCTCCGTGTCGCTGCTCGCGGCACGCGAGGCGACCGCGGCAATCCGCGAGACGGGGCTGCCGCCGGCGACGGTGCAACTGCTGCATGGCGTGTCGGCAGCCGACGGCGAGCGGCTGGTCGCGGATCCGCGGGTCGGCGCCACGGGCTTCACCGGCGGCCAGGAGGCGGGGCGGCGGCTGTTCGCGGCGGCCAGTGCCGCCGGCCGCGTGATCTGGGTGGAGATGGGGAGCATCAACCCCGTGGTCCTCCTGCCCGGGGCGCTGGCGGAGCGCGGCGCCGAGATCGCCGGCGAACTCACCGCGAGCGTCACCGGATCGGCCGGCCAGTTCTGCACCAAGCCGGGCCTCGTGTTCTTCGTGGACGACGCCGCCGGGAAGGCGTTCGTGGCCGCGGCCGGCGCCGCATTTGCGGCAGTCGGGGCCCAGGTGCTGCTGGGACCGACTGGCCGCGACCGGCTGCGGGCGGCGATCGCGCGGCTGCGATCCGCGGGCGCGGCGCTGGTCGTGGGCGAAGAGGGGGGCGCGGCCACCGGCCCCTGCACGCATCGACCGACGCTCCTGGAGGTGACGGCATCGCGGCTCGTCGCCGACCCGGCCGGCCTGGTGGTCGAGGCCTTCGGCAACGCCACGGTGCTCGTCCGCTGCAGTTCGCTCGCGGAACTCTGCCGTGCGGTGGCCTGCGTCGGCGGCTCGCTGGGGGCGAGCGTCTATCTGGCGCGGAACGGTGCCGACGACACCGCTTTCGCCGAGATCGGCCCGCTCGTCGTGGCCCGCGCGGGCCGCGTGATCGAGAATCGCATGCCGACCGGGCTGGCCGTCGTGCCGCCGATGCAGCACGGGGGGCCGTGGCCCTCGGCCGGGCCGCCCTTCTTCTCGGCCGTCGGCTTCCCCTGGACGGCCCTCCGCTTCGCGCGGCGGGTGTGCTTCGACGCCGTGTCGCCGGCGCGGCTGCCGGAGATCCTGCGCGACCCGCCGCCGGTTGGTCGGCCCTGGCGGTACGTCGACGGTGCCTGGACACGGGGCTGACGCAGGTCCCTCACGCGGCGCTCACGGAAGCGGCGGGAAACCTGCCGAATCGGCGTCGCCGTGCCGGACCCCGGCCGGTAGGATCCACGGTGTTCGGTCCCTCGGAGCCGCCCATGACGGACGCCCAGCCGAAGCTCTTCGTGCTCGACACGAACGTCATCCTCCACGACAGCGGCTGCATCCGCAATTTCGCCGACAACGACGTCGCCGTGCCGATCACGGTGCTCGAGGAACTCGATAAGTTCAAGCGGGGCAACGAGGACATCAACTTCCAGGCCCGCGAGTTCCTGCGGCGGATCGACGACCTCACCGGCGACGTGCTCGCCCCCGGCGGCTGCCCGCTCGGCGACGGGCTCGGCTCGATTCGCGTGATCATCGGCACCGGCGCGGAGGACGCGGCCCAGGTGCGGCGGCTCCACGAGGCCCTGCTGCACGACGGGCCGGACCACCGCATCCTGCGGACGGCGTTGGCCCTCCAGGAGCAGCAGCGGCCGCGGCCGGTGATCCTCGTCTCCAAGGACACGAACCTGCGGATGAAGGCCAAGGCGCTCGGCCTCCCCGCGCAGGACTACACCAGCGACAAGGTGGAGAGCTTCGACAAGCTGTACACGGGCAAGCGGACCGTGGATGACGCCCCGGCCGAGGTGATCGCGCGGTTCTACGCCGACGGCGGCACGGTCCCGGCCACCGAACTGCCGTTCATCGACCGGCCGCTGCCGAACGAGAACTTCATCCTCCGCGACGGCAGTCGGTCGGTGCTCGCCACCTATCGGGCCGCCGACCGGTGCTTCGTGCGGGTGGAGAAGGCGGTGTGCTACGGCATCGCACCCCGCAACGCCGAGCAGTCGTTCGCGCTCCGCGCCCTGCTCAACGACGACGTGCGGCTGGTCACGCTCTCCGGCACGGCCGGCACGGGCAAGACGCTCCTCGCCCTGGCCGCGGCCTTGGAGGTGCGGCAGAAGTACCGGCAGATCCTCCTCGCCCGGCCGGTCGTGCCGCTCTCCAATCGCGACCTCGGCTACCTGCCGGGCGACGTCGGCGAGAAGCTCGACCCCTACATGCAGCCGCTCTACGACAACCTCACCGTCATCCGCCACCAGCTCGGCGAGGAGACCCACGCCGCCCAGCAGATCGTGAAGATGCGGGAATCGGAGAAGCTCCTCGTCACGCCGCTGGCCTACATCCGCGGTCGCAGCCTGCAGCGGATCTACTTCATCGTGGACGAGGCGCAGAATCTGACGCCGCACGAGGTGAAGACGATCATCACGCGGGCTGGCGAAGGGACGAAGATCGTGCTCACGGGCGACATCCGCCAAATCGACCAGCCGTATCTCGACTCGCTCTCCAACGGCCTCAGCTACCTCATCAACAGGATGGTGGGCCAGCCGATCTACGCCCACGTGACGCTGGAGAAGGGGGAGCGGTCGGCGCTCGCCGACCTGGCCAGCGCCCTGCTGTAACGGGCGGGGTTCAGCCGGCGCCGGCTGGGCCGGCGACGACCCCGCCCGGGCCGACCGCCGGGTCCGCGGCGGGCCGGGCCGCACGGCCGCGACGGTCGAAGAGCCGGAACGTGAGCCCCAACAGCGCCGGCACCAGCACCAGCGTGACGAGCGTGGAGAAGAGCAGGCCGCCGAGGAGCACCGCACCGAGGCCGCGGTAGAGCTCGCTCCCCGCGCCGGGGAAGAGCACGAGCGGAAGCAGGCCGAGGACGGTCGTGAGCGTGGTCATGAAGATCGGCCGGACGCGGCTGCGGACCGCCTCGAGGATCGCCTCGGTGTGCTCGGTGCCGTGCTCGCGGACGAGCTGCAGCGCCCGCTCGACGATGAGGATCGGATTGTTGACCACCGTGCCGACGAGGATCACGAAACCGAGCATCGTGAGCACGTCCAGCGGCTGGTAGATGCCGAAGCGGGCGCCGAGGGTGTTGAGCAGCCAGAGCCCGACCAGGCCCCCCACGCTGCCGAGCGGCACCGCGGTGATCACGACCGCCGGGAAGAGCCACGACTCGAAGAGGGCCGCCATCAGCAGGTAGGTGATCAGGCCGGCGATCACGAGGTTGAACCACAGCGATTTCCACGTGGCCACCAGCTTGTCGGTGGTGCCGCCGAGCGCGATCCGGTAGCCCCCCTCGAGGGCTCCCGACTCCTCCAGCGGCCGGACGACGAGGCGTTCGATCCGCTCCTGCGCCTCTTCGAGCGGCATCCGGGCCGGCGGCGACACCTGCACCGTGACGGCCCGCTCCCGCTCGCGGTGGAGGATCTGCTCGGGGCCGCTGGAGAACTCCCGCACCTCCGCCACGCTCTCCAGCGGCACGAGTTGGCCCCCGGGGGTCACGACCGGTAGCGTGCGGATGTCCTGCGTCCGCTGCACGAATCGGCCGTCCCCCTTGATCACGAGATCGATGCGGTCGTTGTCGAGGAAGTAGTCCGTCGCATAGCCCCCGTCCACGAGGCAATCGACGATGTAGCCGAGCTGGCGGGCGTCGAGCCGCATGTCGGCGGCCTGCTCGAGCCGCGGGACGAGCTGCACCTCGGGGCTGGAAAGGTCGAGCGAGGGGCGGGGAAGATTCTGGCTGCCGGGCGTCGCCTCGGGCAGCCGTGCCATCACCTTCGCGCCGAGTTGGACGAGCCGGGTGAGATCGGGCCCCGTGATCTCGATGTCCACGGTTCGCCCCCCGCCCAGGCCACTCTCGAAGAGGCTCGACTGCTTGGCGACGGCCAACGTGCCGGGCAGGTCGGCGGTGATGCGGCGGACGAGCGGCACCAGTTTGGCCGCCTCCAGGGGGTCGAGCGACCGCAGGCCGAGGAACACGCTCTTGCCACGGGCCGAGAAGAAGCAGTCTCCCAGGATCGGGGCGTCGAGCGCGCGGGCGGCGGGCGTGCCGGGATCGACGTCCCAGTAGGGGACGAGCCGCTCCTCGACCGCCTCGCTCATGTGGATCAGTTCGTCGAGGTTGTAGCCCGGGGGCGGCAGGAGGATGCCCAGCACGAAGTTGCGATTTCCCTCCGGCAGATACTCGACCTTGGGCATGAGCGCCCAGGTGGCGACTGCCGCGCCGACGACGACCGCCGCAGAGGCGGTCGCCGCCCGCCAGGTGCTGGCCAACAGGAAGCGGTTGATGCCGTTGACGACGCCCATGAAGGCCGCCCCGAATCGGACCAGGAGGTCCATCCGCGCCGCGGCCGCGTTCGGGGCGTCGCCCTGGCCCGTCACGACCGTGGCCGCGGCCCGGGCGTGACGGCTCTGCAGGAGGAGGGCGGCGGCCGCGGGCACGACCAGTCCCGACACCGCGACCGAAAGGGCGACCGCCGCTGCGATCGCCAGCGCGATGTCGCCGAACAACTGGCCCACCTCGCCCGGCACGAACAGCACCGGCAGGAACACGGCGACGTTCGTGAGCGTGCTGGCGAGGATGGCACCCCACACCTCCCGCGTGCCCTCCACGGCCGCGGTCCGCGGGTCCTCGCCGGCGCTCCAGCGGACGAAGATGTTCTCCAGCACCACGACCGAGTTGTCGATCAGCATCCCCACGGCGAAGGCGATGCCGGCCAGGCTGATCACGTTGAGCGTGCGGTCGAAGGCTGCCAGCGCCAGGAAGGTGCCCATCACGCTCACCGGGATCGACATGGCGACGATCACCGTGGAGCGGACGTTTCGCAGGAAGACCAGCAGCGTGGCGAGCGTGAGCAGGCCGCCGACGAGGATGTTGTCGTTGACCAGGCCGATCGCGGAGTCGATGTAGGTCGTCTCGTCGTAGATCAGCGCCAACGACAGGTCGCGGGGCCGAACCGACTCGTCGATCCGGGCCACGACTTCCCGCAGCCGCTGCATCACGG
Source organism: Pirellulales bacterium (assembly GCA_044368305.1). GTDB lineage: Bacteria > Planctomycetota > Planctomycetia > Pirellulales > UBA1268 > QWPN01. Next base: position 3,911 of record JBIPLS010000063.1, on the reverse strand, counting down.
CGAGCACGTTGGCGCCCGACTCCCGGGTGACGCGGATGGCGATGTTGCGGGCACCGAAGCGGCGGACGACGCCGTCGGGCTTCTTTTTGCCCAACTGCACCTTCGCCACGTCCCGCACGTAGACGGCGTTGCCGTCCCGCCGCGTGACGATCACGTTCTCCACCTGCTCCGGCGAGCGAAACTGGCCCAGGGTACGGACGACGTAGCGGCGCTTGCCCTCCCAGAGGTCGCCGCCGGAGGTGTCCTGGTTCTGGTTGGCCAGGGCGAGCCGCAGGTCCTCGATGGTCAGATTCCGGGCCGCGAGCAGCTGCGGATCGACGATCACCTGCAGTTCGTCGGCCCTGCCTCCCACCAGGTCGACGCTGGCCACGCCCTTGACCCGCTCCAGGCGGCTTTCGATGTCGTCCTCCGCCATCCGCCGCACCGCCTCGACGTCGATCTCGGGCGGGGCGAGGTGGGCGATCTCCGGGTGGGTGGCGGTGAGCTTCCGCAGCCGGTAAAGGGCGAGATCGGGGGTGCGGGCGGAGAGCACGCGGCCGAGCTCCGCAGCGAGCGCGGGATGCTCGGTCTGGGCCCGCCGGATCGGCTCGGGATCGGGCGGTGCCTGGCCGAGAATCAGCCAGGCGATGGGCCGGTCGTTCACGCCGGTGGTGTAGATGGAGGGGCGATCGGCGTCGATGGGCCACTTGCGGATCTGCTGCAGGCGGGTGTTGATCTTGACGAGCGCCTCCGGCATGTCGGTGCCGACCGGAAACTCGAGCTCGATCGAGCCCTCGCCGTAGTTCGACGAGCTGGAGAGCTTGACGAGGCCCTCGACGGTCCGCAGCTGCTCCTCGACGGCCTGGACGAGCTCCCGCTCGATCTCCTGCGGGCTGGCGCCACGCCAACTCACCTGCACCGTTGCGGTCGGGATCTGGACCTCCGGCGTCAGCTGCACCGGCATCGACAGCAGGGCGAGCACACCGAACAGCGTCACCAGGATCACGCCGACGGCCACCTTCACCGGGCTGGCCACGCAGGCGGCGATGAGGTTCATGGCACGTCCCACGCCGCGGATCCGGCCGGCCGGTGAACGATTCCGCCGCCACAGTCTGCGGGGCCTGGCGGCCGGCGAGCCGCCGGGCTCTTCGGCCGGTCGCCCGGACGGGGAAAGGTCATGGGGGACTTGTTCGCGGCGAGGAAAGCTCGTTCCGCGGCTGCTCGAAGGCGACGGGAGTGCCGGGCCGTAGCCGCTCGTTGCCACGGACGACGACCAGGCGGCCGGGAGCGAGTTCGCTCCGCACCTCGACGTTGCCGCCGACGGCGGCACCGAGCTCCACGGGCACTGCCCGCACGACCCCGCTGGCCCCCGCCGCGGCCGCCCCCGGGGCGTCGATCACGAAGACGACGGGCGTCGGGCCGCCGAGCACGAGGGCGTCCTTGGGGACGACCGTCACGCTCTCCGCCCTGCCGACGGGCAGCCAGACGCGGGCGAGCATGCCGCCGCGGAGCATGGGCACGCCCTCCACGATGCTGTTCGCGAGGGCGATCTGGACCGGGAAGCTCCGGCTCTGGACGTCGGCCTGCGGCACGATGCGGACGACGCGGCCGATCCAGGTGTGGTGGGGGGCCGCGTCGAACTCGAGCCGCACGTCGACGCCGACCGCCAGGCCGCCGACCGAGATCTCGGGCACCCGCACTTCGACCTGCACCTCGTCGAGTTGGGCGATCCGCGCGACGAGGCCGCCGCGGGCGATCCACTGGCCCTTCTCCGTGAACCGCTCGATCACCCAGCCGGCGAACGGAGCGCGGATCGTGTGCTTCGCGAGTTGGTCGTCGATCCGCTCGACGGCCGCCTCCTGCGCCGCGACGGCGGCCGCGGCCTGGGCGATCTGCTCGGCCCGCGGTCCCGCCTCGACGAGATGCAAGGCTGCCCGGCCGCCGCGGAACTGGGCCTCGAGTTGCTGCATTTCCGCCTGCGCGACCTGGAGCTCGTCCGCGGTGCTCGTGCCCCGCTCGGCGAGGCGTCCCAGCCTGGCGAGCCGGGCCCGCGCGTAGGCGAGACGAGCCTCGAGCGCGGCGACGACGGCCTGAGCCTGCTCGATCTCCTCGGGCCGTGATCCCGCCCGTAGTTCGGCGAGCACCTGCCGCAGTCGCTCGCACTCGGCGACCGCGGCCCCGCGATCGATCTCCAGCAGGCCGCGGAGGAGTTCGGCGAGGGGCTCTCCTTCGCGAACGTGCTGGCCGTCCAGGATCGGAAAATCGACGACCCGACCATCGACCGCACTGCCGACGTCGCTGATTCGCGACGGCCTGACCGTGCCCACGAAGGACTGTCCCGTCGCCTGGTCCGCCACCGTCACCGGAGCGACGACTACGGGAACCATCGGCTGCTCCGCGGCGGATCCCGAGCCGGCGGTCGCCGTCGCGCACGCGGCCGCCAGCCAGGTCGCTCGGCCCGTGACGCCGAAAAACTGGCGGATGCGCGGGGCAGTCAGCGACGTGGCCATGGCAGGGTAGGGGGGGCGAGCGGTGAGCGGTATCGACCTGGTTATACCTCGCGACCGACGGCCGAAAGCCCTTGATTCCGCCGCGATTTTCCGGCCGCTTGACGGTGCCGAACCCTTCCGCTAATTTTCCGTAGAGATGCGGCCGATCCCAATCAATCGGGGATCGGTTCCCGCTTCGCCGCTCGTGAGGTCGTCGGTCGGCGGGCCTGCCCCTCTGGTGGCATGCCGGCTGATTGGCGGTCGTGGGTCGAGGCCCGGCCCGGAAAGCCGTTTCAGGCGTTTCCGGAGCGAACCTCTGTCCATGACAGTCACGAGCCGCCGGTGTGCCGGGTGTTTTCCCGTCGCTTCGTCGGCTCGTTTCGTTCCTTGACAATTTGGTCGTGGTAGTTGGCATCTTGAAAGAATGCCGATGGAGGGTCGTCTCAAGCGACTCTCCGGAAGCGTTCTCCCAAGGCTCGAGGGGTATGGCGTGCGGATTTTCCGCAGGCCTATCTCCTCGTAAAGAGCGAGAATCGTGCCGGACCGAGCCTTTCGTGATCGCGAGAGGCAATTCGATGGTCCGGTCGTAGTGCATCCGAGTCTGGGCTCGTTCGCGAGCACTCGATTCGGGTGGTCAAGCTACAAAGGGCGCATGGGGGATGTCTAGGCATCAGGAGGCTTTGAAGGGCGCGGAAGACTGCGATAAGCCCGGGGTAGCCGTCAAACAGGCGATGATCCCGGGATGCCCGAACAGGCCGCAGCTGAATCCATAGGCTGCGGCAGCAAACGCGGAGAACTGAAACATCTCAGTACCCGCAGGAGAAGAAAGAAAAATCGATTTCCTCAGTAGCGGCGAGCGAAAGGGAAACAGCCCAAACCGAGGTGGTTTCCACCTCGGGGTTGTAGGGCCCCCGAGGAGTTACAAACAACAGGCTAGCGGAACGATCTGGAAAGGTCGTCCACAGAGGGTGACAGACCCGTACGCGAAAGCCGAGTTGCTCCGTTGAGGGGGTACCCTGAGTAGGTCGAGTCACGTGGAACCTCGACTGAATCCACGGGGACCATCCCGTAAGGCTAAATACTCCCTGATGACCGATAGTGAACCAGTAGAGCGATCGAAAGATGGGAAGAACCCCTGTTAGGGGAGGATAGTGAACCTGAAACCATGTGCCTACAAGCGGTCGGAGCGCTATGGCGGGTAACCGCAATGCGTGACGGCGTGCCTTTTGCATAATGATCCGGCGAGTTACCGTCAGCGGCTCGGTTAAGGACCTCAGGTCCGTAGCCACAGGGAAACCGAGTCTGAATAGGGCGACCATTGGTCGCTGGTGGTAGACGCGAAACTGCACGAACTACCCATGAGCAGGTTGAACCGCGGGTCAAACCGCGTGGAGGACCGAACCCACTTGGGTTGAAAACCGAGGGGATGACTTGTGGGGAGGA
>JBIPLS010000202.1:0-4832 GCA_044368305.1 Pirellulales bacterium | reverse complement strand
CTCGCTCTCCGGCCTGCCGAGCGCCGACAAGTTGACCTCGGTGATGGGCGAGTCGATCGACTCGGCCATCGGTCGCACGCAGCCGACCGTGTTTCCGGTGCTGGCCCTGGGAGTCGCCGCCACCGGCAACGGCGTGGTCGGCCCGCCGACCGCCCGCTGCTCGTCGGCCTCGGGTCCGGGGCGGCCGATCTCGTCGATCCTGCGACCCGAGGTCGCCTACGAGTCGCTGTTCGGAAGCGTCGGCGCGAAGGCCAACGACTTCGCGAACCGGCGCGGCATGCTCGACTTCATCGCCGGCGACGTGAAGCGGCTGCGGTCGCAGGTCGCCGGCCCGGAGAGGGAGGCGCTCGAATCCCACGTCGAGGCGCTCGAATCGCTCTTCAAGCGGGAAGACCGGCTCGCCGGCATGTTCGACCGCGGCGACCTGGGTCGCCACGCCCCCAAGATGCAGGAGAAGCCGGCCTTGAAGATGACGGAGATCGCCGCCGGGCAGTGCGAGATCGCCGCCGCGGCCCTCGTGGCCGGGCTGACGAACGTGGTCACGATCTCCTCCGGACTGTGCACGCTCGGGACCGCCTACACGGGCGTCTCGAACCACGGCACCCACGCCCTGGGGCACAACGAGAACGATCCCGATCTCAAGGTCTCGGGCTGGGAGGTGCTGGGCAAATACCGCAATTTTCTCTCCGGCGAGGCGGCCAAGCTGCTGGCGAAGCTCCAGGCCACGCCCGAGCCGAAGGCCGACGGCAAGCCCGGCACGATGCTCGACAACACGCTCTTGGTGTTCATGAGCGACAGCGCCAACCGGCAGCACACGCACGGCGAGAACTGGCCGATGGTGCTGGTCGGCGACCTAGGCGGCACGATCGCGGCCGGGCAGGTGGTCTGCTATCCGCTGAAGGCCGGCGATGCCTCGAAACCCGGTGATTACGCCAAGGCCTTCTACGGCCCACCGTCGCAGGCCGCCATGTCCAACCCGCTCATCAACGCCCTCTACTGCACGCTGCTCCACGCCGTCGGCGCCCCGCGGGACACGTTCAATCGCGCCCCCGGCCTCAAGGAGAAGTCCGAGCAGTTCGGCCCCTTGTCCGAGCTGCTCGCCTGACGGTTTGGGAAGGGAGTGATTTTTCGAAGCATCGCTCCTGTCTCAATCCTGTTCATTTCACCTCTCCCTCTGGGAGAGGGATCTGCGGCAACGACGCGGCGCAAGCCAGCACGGTTCGTTCCGAAAGACCACTATCGAGCCGCCTGTTTGCAGCGACTCTGCTCCGTTTCGTCTTTTTGGCGAAGTGTCGTGAAGCGCCCAAGTGGTTTTGCATGATCATCGCGTTCATCGTTAACAGGCCCTGACAAAACCTATCCGGGGCAGATGCCTCATCGAATCGCCACACGATCGCAGAGGACCGCGGCGGCAAGCCTGTTCCATGCATCTTGTACGTCGCGGGAACGGTCGTATCGGATCCGAAGACGTCGCAGCCCTTTGAACCAACTGATCGTTCGTTCGACTACCCATCGGATGGTTCCCAGGCTGCTACCGCGATCGGTGCCTCTGCGAGCGATGACGGGCTTGATGCCCTGCGATCGAAAGCTCTGCCTGATCGCCTCGCTGTCGTAGCAACGATCCGCATAGATCGCATCGGGATGTTTTCGCGGCCTGCCGGGCTTGCCGCCTATCTCCGGGAAGTCACGACTACTGGCAGGATCGGTTTGTAGTCGCTGGCGTTCGCTGGAGCGGTGCGGATGACAATGGGCACGCCGTTGGCATCCACCAGCGACGTGTGTTTCGAACCGAGTTTCCTGCGGTCGACAGGGCTTGGCCCGGTTGCATCCCCGCCGTCGACAGGCACCGTGGCCGGCGCCGGCTGGATCGGCCCTGGCGACTCGCCGGGCAGCCTCGCGGCGAACGCGGTTTCGCCCCCGGGCACGGTGTCGGGCACCTACACGGCGACCTTCCCCTTCGACACGCACGACGAGAACCTGCCCGGCGGCACCGTTGGCAAGCAGCTGCTGCTCACGGCCAAGGTGGTCGTGGTGCCCGAGCCGGCGACGCTCGTCCTCGCCGGCCTCGGTGCCGGCCTGCTCGCCGCGTGGCGGCGGCATCGGGCCCGGCGCGAGCCGGGCGTCAGCGGGCGGCAGCCGTCGCCTCCGGAAACCGGTCCTGGATCGGTTGCACCGAGAGCGGCTCGGTCCGCATCCCTTCCATCGCCCGCACGCAGGCCTCCGCCGCCGGCAGCGTGGTGATGCAGGGCACGCCGTAGAGCACGCTCGCCGCACGGATGCGGCCCTCGTCGGTTCTGGCGCCCTTGCCCCGTGGAGTATTGAAGATCAGTTGCACGCGGCCGTCGATGAGGTGGTCGATGAGGTTCGGATGCCCCTCCTGGAGCTTCTTCACCACCTCCACCTCGATGCCCGCGGCGGCCAGTTCCCGGGCGGTGCCGGAGGTGGCGATCAGCTCGAAGCCGAGGGCCACGAGCCGCCGGGCCACGCCCACCATCTGCTCCTTCGCCTGCGGGCTGGCGACGCTGATGAAGATCCGCCCCTCCTCGGGCAGGAGGATGCCGGCGGCGATCTGGCTCTTGGCGAAGGCGATGGCGAAGGTGTCGCTCACGCCCATCACCTCGCCCGTGCTCCGCATCTCCGGCCCCAGCGCGATGTCCACGCCGGCGAACTTCACGAACGGGAACACGCTCTCCTTCACGCTCACGTGGGCCGGCACGGGATCGGCCTCCACCCCCTGCTCGGCCAGGCCCACGCCCGCCATCGCCTTCACCGCCACCTTGGCCACCGGCAGCCCCGTGGCCTTGGCCACGAAGGGCACCGTGCGGCTGGCCCGCGGGTTGACCTCGATGACGTACAGCGCCTGCCCGCCGTCCTCCTTCTTCACGGCGAACTGCACGTTCATCAGCCCGACCACTCCCAGGCTCCTGGCCAGGCCCGTGGCCGCCCGCTTGATCTCGGTGATCATCTCCGCGGACAGGCTGTGGGGCGGGATGCAGCAGGCCGAGTCGCCGGAGTGGACGCCCGCCTCCTCGATGTGCTCCATCACCCCGGCCACGATCACGTCCCGGCCGTCGGCGATGCAGTCGACGTCCACCTCGATGGCGTCCTCCAGGAAGCGGTCGATGAGCACCGGCTGCCCCTGGGCCACGGCGAAGGCCTCGGCCACGTACCGCTCGAACTGCACCTGGTCGTAGCAGATCTCCATCGCCCGCCCGCCGAGGACGAAGCTCGGCCGCACCAGGCTCGGGTAGCCGATCCGGGCCACCTCGCGGCGGGCCTGCTCGAGCGTCCGGGCGATGCCGCTGGCCGGCTGCTTGAGACCGAGCCGGTCGAGCAGGTCGCGGAACTGCTCCCGGTCTTCGGCCATCTCGATCGTGTCCACGCTCGTGCCGATGATCGGCAGGCCGGCGGCGTGCAGGGCGCGGGCGAGGTTCAGCGGCGTCTGGCCGCCGAGCTGCACGATCACGCCGTCGGGCTGGATGCGGTCGGCGATGTTGAGCACGTCCTCGCAGGTCAGCGGCTCGAAGAACAGCATGTCGCTGGTGTCGTAGTCGGTGCTCACCGTCTCGGGGTTCGAGTTCACCATCACGCTCTCGATGCCCAGTTCCCGCAGGGCGAAGCTCGCGTGGCAGCAGCAGTAGTCGAACTCGATCCCCTGCCCGATGCGGTTGGGCCCGCCGCCGAGGATCATCACCCGCTTCCGGCCCGGCTCCTTGGGCCGGACCTCGTCCTCGGCCTCCCAGGTGGAGTAGTAGTAGGGCGTGGCCGCCTCGAACTCGGCGGCGCAGGTGTCCACGGCCTTGAAGGTGGCCACGATCCCGCGCCGCTTCCGCTCCGCGCGGACCTCCAGCTCGCTGGACCCGAGGAGCACGGCCAGCTGGCGGTCGGAGAAGCCGGCCTGCTTGGCCATCCGCAGCGTGCCGTCGTCGAGGGCGGCGAGCGTGCCGACGGTGCGGACGAGGCTCTCGACCTCCACGATCTGCCGCAACTGGTCGAGAAACCACGGGTCGATCGCCGTGGCCTCGTGCAGCTCGGCCACGGTCATCCCCGCCTTGAGCGCGTACCGCAGGAACCAGACACGGTCAGGGTCGGGCGTGGCGACCCGCGCCCGGATGTCGTCGATCGCGGGCTCCGCCGGCGTGCCCCACAGGTCCTTGCCGTCGCAGCCGAACCCGAAGGAGCCCACCTCCAGCCCCCGGAGTGCCTTCTGGAAGGCCTCCTTGAAGGTTCGCCCGATGGCCATCGTCTCCCCCACGCTCTTCATCTGCGTGGTGAGCCGCGAATCGGCCTCGGGAAACTTCTCGAAGGCGAACCGCGGCACCTTGACGACGACGTAATCGATGGAGGGCTCGAAGCAGGCCTTCGTCTTCCGCGTGATGTCGTTGGGCAGCTCGTGGAGCCGCCAGCCGACGGCCAGCTTGGCGGCGATCTTGGCGATCGGGAAGCCGGTGGCCTTGCTGGCCAGGGCCGAGGAGCGGCTGACCCGCGGGTTCATCTCGATGACGATCATCCGGCCGTTGCGGGGATCGACGGCGAACTGGATGTTCGATCCGCCCGTCTCCACGCCGATCGCCCGGATGACCGCGAAGCTGGCGTCCCGCATCCGCTGGTATTGCCGGTCGGTGAGCGTCATCGCCGGCGCCACGGTGATCGAGTCGCCGGTGTGCACGCCGCAGGGGTCGAAGTTCTCGATGGAGCAGATCACGACGGCGTTGTCGTCGGCGTCGCGCATCACCTCCATCTCGTATTCCTTCCAGCCGAGGATCGACTCCTCGACCAGCACCTCGCCCACGGGGGAGAGGTCGAGCCCGCGCTGCACCTTGGTGTCGAAC
>JBIPLS010000201.1:0-4842 GCA_044368305.1 Pirellulales bacterium | reverse complement strand
GGAGCCGTGCAGTCGCGGCGGCCAGGCGACCGGCGGAAACCGGCCGGAAGGCCTCGCCGTCCCCGAGGGGCCGGTCGCCCAGATCGGCGAGGTCGGCGGCCTGGGCCGCGGCGGCGACCAAACCGAGCGTCAGGGCCGCACACGCGAGCGTGGCACCGGTTGCGAAGCGCTGGGAAACCATGGAGTCGTGTACCTGTGGGAAGAGGGGTGGGAACCGCCCGAAATCGAGCCGAGAGTCTAGCCCCGGGGTCCGCTTCCCCTCCACAGCACTCGCTCGCCACCCCGAGAACCCACGTCTGACGGCCGATCGAGCGATTTTTTTGCACGGCGACCGAAGCCACGGCCGCCGTTCGAGTTGCACGAAACCGCCCCGGCCGCAAGTCCAGCAAACTCGACCCGTCCGGCAACTCCCCCCCAGCCTCCGCCTCTTGCCGGCGGTCGTGGGACCGCATCCAATCGCCGCCACGCCGGTCGGAAGACGGCCCGCCGCAGACCGCCACCAGAAGGACTCCTTCGCATGTTCGCGCCCCGTCGCATCGTCATCACGAGTTGGGCCCTGCTGCTGGCCTGCAGCCCCCCGCCGGCCGGCCCCGAAGCGGCCACGCCGGCCCTCGCCCCGGCCCCGCCCGCCGCGGTGCAGCGGATCGACGAGTACGCCGCCGCCACCGAGGCGGCCCGCCAGGCGGGAGCGATGCTCCTGGTCTCGATCGAGCCGCAGGCGGCCGCCGCCGACGATGCCGCAGGCCGGCACCTCGAGCGGCCCGACGTGCAGGAGCGGTTCGCACGCAGCGGCCTGCCCTGGGTGTTCTGCCGGCTCCCGGTCACCGACGGAGCTGCGGCGCTGCTCGCGGACCCCGGCCTCGTCGAGATGCGTCGCGGGCCCGGGCTGTTCGTCGTGGACCACGCGCATCCCCAGTACGCCGGCCGCATCGTCTCGATCCTGCCCCGGACGCCCGGCAAGTACTACCGCTTCCAGCCCGCGCACGTCGACGAGCTCGCCGCACTGCCCGCCGGATCGCTCACGCAGCGGTCGTTGATCCTCGCGGTCCGCATCCATGCGGAGGGGCCGCGCAGCACGGAGGGCGCCTGCGACCCCGTTCTCGGCGACGAAGCGACCGCCCACGCGGCGCATCAGGCCCGGATCCGCCGCCAGGGTCACCACGGGTGGGAGACGCGATCGCGGAGGATGTCCGGCGGCATGGCCGCGGGATCCCTCGCCGAAGTCTGCGCCGAAAGCTGGCCCGACCAGGATCTGCTCGACTCGTGCGTGGATTGCGTCGCCAGCTGGCGGCAGTCACCGGGCCACTGGAACGCCGTGCGGAGCCCGCAGGCCGCCTACGGCTACGACATCCGCCGCGGCGCCAACGGGATCTGGTACGCCACCGGCATCTTTCGCCGCTGAGACCGCCGGTGGTCAGACGTCGGCAGCGGCGGTGGCGGGCAGCACGAAGATCTTGCCGTCGCCGATGCGGCCGGTGCGGGCGGCCGCCACGATCCTCTCCACCACCTCGTCGACACGGGCATCGTCCACCCACAGGCAGATCTCCACCTTCGGCAGAAAGGCGCGCGAGTAGTCGCTGTCGCCGTACTGGCCGAGGTAGCTCTTCTGCCGGCCGTAGCCCTTGACCTCGCGAACCGTGCAGGCCTCGAGCGGTGCCGGCGTCAGCGCCTCGAGCACCCGCTCGGCGAGAAACGGCTTCACGACGGCGAGGATCTCCTTCATACCCGCCCGACGGTGGAAGTCAGCTGAAGAAGTTCTCGCCAAACAGGTTCATCGGCGGGCAGGTGGTGACCGTGATGTCCCCCTCGACCCGCGTCTGGCAGGCGAGCCGCATGGTCTGCTCGTTGCCGATGGCGGCCAGCGACACGGCGAGCCGGGCCGACTCGACGATCCCCTTGGGGCTCGTGTTCTCCATGCCCTTGGTGACCAGGACACGGCAGGCGCCGCACTGGCCGAAGCCGTGGCAATTCACCACCTTGTGGATGCCCGGATAGAGCTGCACGCCCGCCCGCAGGGCCTCCTTCCGCAGGTTGGCTCCGTTGGGGACCTGGATTTCCTTCTTCTCGTTGGCGAACGTGATCGTGGGCATCGGATTCTCTCGACGGCGAGGGCCTGTTCATCCGATACTGTAGCCAGCGCGACGGTACCCTTCCAGCGGATCGGGCGACGAGCGATGGCGGAACTGACGAAACACCAGCGGACGATCGTCAAAAACTACTACGAGAACCTCGACACGGCCCTCTTGCAGCGGCTCGGCGAGCAGGTGACCGACCTGTACCTCGCCGAGGGCAAGAAGCGCGAGAAGCTGTGGCAGAGCGTGACGGGTTCGCTCGCCAAGCTCGGCGTGCCGGCATCGCGGATCGACCACGTGCGGAAGAGCGACGACGCCCGCAAACTGGCCCAGCTTCTGCAGGAACTGCTGGCGAAGGATTGACCGGGTCGCGGCCGTGCCCGATGCTGTGACGCTCCGTCCCAGCAGGCACCGCGCCGATGAGTGAATCGCCCCCACCCCCGGCCAGCGCACACACCGCCCGGCTCGAGTCGGTCCGCTGGCGGAAGTTCCCCGTCCTCGACGACGGCTTCGTGGCCCTGGTCGATTGCATGGGGGATGACGGGGCGGTCGTCCAGGCCGCGCGGGTCAGCTACGGCGAGGGCACGAGGCAGGTCAGCGACGACCGCCAATTGATCCGCTACCTGTTGCGGCACGCGCACACCACGCCCTTCGAGATGGCGGAGCTGAAGTTCGTCGTCCGCGTGCCGATGGACTGCTGGCGGCAGTGGATCCGCCACCGCACGGCGAGCGTCAACGAATACTCCACCCGCTACTCCCTCGCCATCGACTCGATGCAGGCCACGGCCGACGACGAATGGCGGACGCAGGCGGCCAGCAACCGCCAGGGCTCGGGAGCACCCGTCCCGGCCGCCGCCGGCCGGCACCTCACGGAGGCGGAGCGGGAGTTGCAGGACCGTGCCCGCAAGGTCTACGAGGAGCGGCTCGCGGCGGGCATCGCCCGCGAGCAGGCCCGCAAGGACCTGCCGCTCTCCACCTACACCGAGGCCTACTGGAAGATCGATCTCCACAACCTGCTCCACTTCCTCGCCCTGCGAATGGACTCCCACGCCCAGCTCGAGATCCGTCGCTACGCCGAGACGATCGGCCGCGAGATCGTGGCCCCGCTCTTCCCGCTCGTCTGGGAGGCGTTCCTCGACTACCGCGTCGAGGCCGTGCGGCTGACGCGGCTCGACCAGGAAGTGATCCGTCGGCTGGCGGCCGCCGGCGGCCGCATGCCCGCCAGCCACGACGCCTTTCTCGCCGCCCAGGATCCGTCCTGGCGGGGCCTCGAGCGCAGCCGCGAGCGGGATGAATGCCTGCAGAAGCTGGTGAGCCTCGGCCTCGTGCAGCCCCCGACCACCTGACCCCTGGAGAAGCTTCGCCATGCCGCCCACCGCCGCGGAAGACGTCCTGGCACTCAACCGCAAGCTGCTCGCCACGATCGCCGCCGGCGACTGGCCCGCCTACCGCGAGCTCGTGGCGCCGGACATCACCTGCTTCGAGCCCGAGGCCAAGGGGCACCTGGTCGAGGGACTGCCGTTCCACGAGTTCTACTTCAAGCTCGCCGGCGACTCCGCGCAGCCCGCCACGGCGGTGACGACCACGATCGCCACGCCGGTGGTGAAGATGCTCGCCGACGACGTCGCGCTCGTGGCCTACGTGCGGCTCGTCCAGAAACTCGACGCGGCCGGCCATCCCGTCACCGTCGCCAGCGAGGAGACGCGGATCTGGAAGCGGTTCGCCGGTGGCTGGAAGCACGTCCATTTCCACCGCAGCATGCCGTCTTGAGCGCAAAACGGACCCTCCTGGCTCCGTTTTGCTCGGCGAGCCGCCGCTCGCTCTCGAAAGCGTCGCTTCCTGCGACGCCGTCACACAGGCATCCACCTCCGCCCACCATCCACCTCCGGACCCTCCTGGCTCCGTTTTGCTCGGCGAGCCGCCGCTCGCTCTCGAAAGCGTCGCTTCCTGCGACGCCGTCACACGGGCAGCGCTTCCATACGGCAAAAAATCGGTCCATCCGAGACCTTCGTGAGTGCGAGGACTCGGGAGGGGGTGCCCGCTCCATGTCGCCGGGCTATGGAAGCAAGCGAAGGCATGGATGCCGGAGCGCCGCGGACGTGCAGTGAACGAAGGCCCGGAGGGCCGGAGACGTGGTGCGGGCATCCCCGACCAATCGAAAACCCAGATGGACCCGGACACTAAGCTGCCCCTCCTGGCACTCCCGCTCCATTCCCGAGGAGAACAAGCATGGCCGCACCGTCCGTGATCCCGAAAGCCGCCCTGGTGCTCCTGGCCATCGTCGGCATCGCCCTGACACTCCCCCGGGCCGCCGATTCCACCCGGGCCGCCGAGCAGGCGGCCGGTCAGCGCTGCCTGCGTCACGTCGTGCTCTTCAAGTTCAAGGACACTTCGACGCCCGAGGACGTCGCCCGCATCGTCGCTGGCTTCCGCGGCCTGCCGGCCGCCATCAAGGAGATCGCCGGCTTCGAATGGGGCACCGACGTCTCGACCGAAGGCAAGACGCAGGGGTTCACGCACTGCTTCTTCCTGACCTTCGCCACTGCGGACGACCGCGACGCCTACCTGCCCCACCCCGCCCACAAGGCGTTCGTGGCCGTGGTCGGCCCGCACGTGGACAAGGTCTGCGTCGTGGACTATTGGACGCAGGAGTAGGGGTAGGCCCAGGCGGTCAGCGATCGGCCCCGGCCACGGCGTCGTTGTCGCGTACGGCGGCCCGGTCGAGAGCCTGCGCGAGCCGGGCGAGCTCGTCGGGCCGCTCCGCCGACAG
>JBIPLS010000062.1:0-16064 GCA_044368305.1 Pirellulales bacterium | reverse complement strand
CGGCTCGTCGTTCCTCTACGCCCACGTCTGGGCCAACGAGGAGGCCCTCTGGCCGCACACGATCGCCGGGCACCCGGATCCCTGCCACACCGGCTGCGGCTGCTGGCAGGCCCACAACCGGCTCGGCAAGAAACTGGGGGAGAGAGGCCTGCTCGATCTCGCCCACGCGCACTTCCAGAACTCCACCCGCCTGCGGCCCGACCTCGGCGAGACGCACAACAACCTCGGCACCACCCACTCGGGCCGGGCGCAGCGGTTCGCCCAGGGGGGCAACATGGACGCGGCGAAGCGGGAAATGGACCTGGCGATCGAGCAATTCCGCGAGGCCTGCCGCGTCACGCCCGGCATTCCGTTGATGGAGTCCAATTACGCCAATGCGCTGTTCACCGTCGGGCGATTCGGCGCGGCCGCCGACCAATACCGCCGGTTGCTCGATCGGTTTCAGCAGGATCCCGGGCTGTGGGCCATGCACGGCGTCGCCGCCTTGCGCAGCGGTGACAAGGAGAAGGCGATCTCCTCCCTGCGCCGGGCGCTCGAGTTGAACCCGAACCTCAAGGATGCCAAAGACGCGCTGGCCGAGGCGACCAGCGAACAGCCGGCACCGCCCCCGTCCGCCCCACAGGTCCCGCCGCTGAATCTCTCGACGCCCGCGTCGCCGACGCTCGGCCCGGCACCGCTTCTAAACCGCTGAGCGCCGCCCGCTGGACACGGCCGGGCCTCCAGCCCTGCCCCCAAAAACACTCCACCTTCCGCAGCCGCGTGAACTCGGCTGCCTCACGCAAAACACGAACCTCCCGTTCGTTTTTGTGCAGCTACACCTTCCGTAGCCGCGTGAACTCGTCCATCGTCACCGTGGTGAGTTCGCCGTCGTCGCGGGCCAGGATGAGCACGTCGCTATACACCTTGTCGTCCGCTTGGCGGCGGAAATGGAGACCGTGGCGCCGACGCTCGCGACGCAGCACCCGCCCCACCGTCGTCGTGCTCCACTTCGCGGTCGAGCCCACCGTCACGCCGTGCATCACCTCCACCCGGTCGCCCGGCTGGAGCCGCTCGTAGAGGCTGCGGGCCTCGTGTTCCTCGGGTGTCATCTGCGTTCCTCGTCGTCAGCCATTGAATGCCCGCCACGAGGGCGGGCTTTGTTCCGGCCGGAGCGACCCGTGGTCGCGAAGGCCCCGAGGGAGGGATCCCGACCGCTCACACTTCCTTGCTGTCGATCCACTTCATCATCTTGCGGAGCCCGCGGCCCGTCTCCGTCAGCCTGTGCTCCCGCTCCCGGCGGCGGGTGGCCTTGAACATCGCGGCCCCGCCGCGGTTCTCCAGGATCCAGTCGCGGGCGAACTGGCCGGAACGGATCTCCTCGAGGATCTTCTTCATCTCGGCGCGGGTCTCGGCGGTGATGATCCGCCTGCCGCGGGTGTAGTCGCCGTACTCGGCCGTGTTGGACACGCTGTACCGCATGTACTCGAGGCCGCCCTGGTAGAGGAGATCCACGATGAGCTTCATTTCATGGAGGCACTCGAAATAGGCCATCTCCGGCTGGTAGCCCGCCTCGACGAGCGTGTCGAAGCCGGCCTTGATCAGTTCCGAGACGCCGCCGCAGAGCACCGCCTGCTCGCCGAACAGGTCGGTCTCCGTCTCCTCCGCGATCGTGGTCTCGATCACGCCGCCGCGGGTGCCGCCGATGCCCTTGGCGTAGGCGAGGCCGATCTTCTTCGTTTCGGCCGAGGCGTTCGGCCCCAGGGCGATGAGGCAGGGAACGCCGCCCCCCTTCACGTATTCGCTGCGGACGAGATGGCCCGGCCCCTTCGGGGCCACCAGCAGGATGTCGTGGCCCGGCGGCGGCTCCACCTGCCCGAAGTGGAAGTTGAAGCCGTGGCTCGCCATCAGGATCGCGCCCGGCTTGAGGTTGGGCCGGATGGCCGTGCGGTAGACGTCGGCCTGCAGTTCGTCGGGCAGGAGGATGTTGACGACGTCGGCCTGCTTGACGGCGTCCTCGACGCTCATCGGCTCGAAGCCGTGGCTCTTGGCGAGGTCGTAGTTCGGGCCGCCCGGACGCTGGGCGACAACGACCCGCAGCCCGCTGTCGCGGAGGTTCTGGGCCTGGGCATGGCCCTGGCTGCCATAGCCGATGATGGCGATGGTCTTGCCGGCGAGGGCCTGAAGGTCGGCGTCGGCGTCGTAGTAGATCGTCGCGGGCACGGGAAACTCCGGGATGAGGGGCGTGAGAAAAATGGAGACCGGGACTGGCGGGACGGTCAGGCGAGCGACTCGCGGGCCGGTGCGGAGTCGGCCGGACGGCCGCCGTCGGCCGCCTCCGTGAGTTCCCGGGTCACCGGGCTGCCGCGGACCATGGCGATCCGCCCCGTGCGGACCAGCTCGAGGATGCCGCGGGGCCGCATGAGCTCGATGAATCCCTCGATCTTCCGCTCCGTGCCCGAGATCTCGACGATCACGCTGTCGGCCGCGACGTCCACGATTCGGCCCCGAAAAATCTCGGCCAACTCCTTGACCTCGGTTCGCGCGGGGCCGGCGACCGCCGCCACCTTGATGAGCATCAGGTCACGCTCCACGTAGTTGCGGGCGCTGATGTCGTCCACGCGGACGACCGTGACGATCTTTTCCAGTTGCCGGCGGACCTGGTCGAGCACCCGGTCGCCTCCCCGGAGGACGAAGGTCATCCGCGAAAACCGGGGATCCTCGGTCTCGCCGACGGCGAGGCTGTCGATGTTGTAGCCGCGGGAGGCGAGCATCCCCGACACGTGCGCGAGCACCCCCGGGACGTTCTGGACGGTGGCCGAGAGGACGTGCCGCATGGGTGGATCCGGGCGATCGAGGGCGCCGCGGACCCGCCGCGATGGCGGCGATCTCGGGCCGGGCGGAGTCTAGTTCGGCTCGGGACGCCGATTCAAGCCAAGGCGGTGCCGGGCGACGACCCGGCGGCCCCACCCGGGCCGGATCTCCCGCCGGCCCGGGGCCGCGTTGACAGGCCCGGAAAAAAGCCGATAGTTTGCGGTGCTGCAAGCGTGCCCAGACCGTCCCCCCCGAGAGAGCGTGAACGCGTGTCGAACGTCCTGGCCCAGGAACTGATCGAAGCGGGTGTCCATTTCGGCCATCGTGCCAGCCGCTGGAACCCGAAGATGCGGCCCTACATCCACGGCCGCAAGAATCTCATCCACATCATCGACGTCCGCGAGACGATCCGCGGCCTGTTGCGGGCGCGGAAGTATCTCAAGCAGGTCGCCTCCACCGGCAGCCTCGTGCTCTTCGTGGGCACCAAGCGGCAGGGCGCCGAGGCGATCGCCCGCGAGGCCGGTCGCTGCGGCATGCCCTACGTCAGCGACCGCTGGCTGGGGGGCACGCTCACCAACTTTCGCACCATCCGCAACCGCCTGGCCCGGCTCGAGGAACTGGAGACGCTGATCCCCTCCGAGGCGTTCGGCTCCTACTCGAAGAAGATGCAGTCCTCGCTGCGGCGCGAGCACCGCAAGATGCTGCGAAACCTCGGCGGCATCCGCACGCTGTCCCGACTGCCCGAGTGCCTCGTGGTCTTCGACCCCAAGAAGGAGAAGAACGCGATCAACGAGGCCCGCAAGATGGGGATCACGACCGTGGCCCTGATCGACACCGACTGCGACCCCGACCTCGTGGACCTGCCGATCCCGGGCAACGACGACTCGATCCGCTCGATCGAGCTCGTCTCGGCACGGCTCGCCGACGCGATCGTCGAGGGCAAGGCCGAGACCGCCGTCGAGACGCAGGCCGCGGCCGAGGGTGCCGAGGCGACCGAAGGCAAGCCCAAGCCCAAGGCCCGGCCGATGGTCGCCAAGCGGTCGGTGCCGAAGCCCCAGGCCTGACGCGGCCCGACGCCCAGCCGCCGCGCCGGAGCCCGCGTTCCCGGAGGCCGGGACGAGCGGCCGTCGTGTGGGGAACGCTTTTTTCCCGGGAGGAGACGAACGATGGCTGAGATCACCGCCGCGGCCGTGATGGCCCTGCGCGAAAAGACGGGCCTGCCGATGATGGAGTGCAAGAAGGCGCTCCAGGAGTGCGGCGGCAACACCGACCAGGCGGTCGAGTGGCTGCGGAAACAGGGCGTGAAGACGCAATCCTTGCGGGCCGACCGGGAGACGTCCTGCGGCCGCCTGGCGGTCTACACCGATGGCGCCAAGGGCGTGGGGGCGATCGTGGAGTTCAAGTGCGAGAGCCCGCCGGTCGCCGGCAGCCCCGACTTCAAGGACCTGGCCAACGACATCGCCAAGACGCTGGCTCTCGGCCCGGGGGCGAAGACTCCCGACGACCTGATGGCCCAGAAGAGCCAGGCCCAGCCAGGGAAAACGCTCGGCGAGCTCAAGGACGACCTCTTCAACCGCATGCGGGAGGTCTTCGAGCTCAGCCGCTTCAAGCGGATCGACGCCCCGTGCGGCGGCTACGCCCATCACGACGGCTCGAAGGCCGCCCTCGTGGAGATCGGCGGCAGCACCTCGGCGGCGAAGGCGGCCGAGGTGGCCAAGGACATCGCCATGCACGTGGTGGCCCTCGCCCCCCAGGCCATCCGCAAGGAGGATCTCGACCCGGCGGTGGTCGAGAAGGAGCGGGAGATCCTCTCCGCCGCGGCCCGCCAGGAGGGCAAGCCGGAGAACATCATCGCCAAGATGATCGAGGGCCGGCTGCGGAACTTCTTCAGCCAGTGCGTGCTCCTCGAGCAGCCGTTCGTGAAGGACGACAAGCAGACGGTCGGGCAGCTCGCCAAGGCGGCGGGCCTCGAGGTCAAGGCCGTGGAAAACTGGAAGTTGGGCGGTTGACGGCCTGGCCGCCGTGCGTCCCGGCGCGGCGCCTCTTCCTCTCCCAGCCATGGAAGCCAGCCACTACGACCGCGTGCTCCTCAAGCTGTCCGGCGAGAGCTTCGCACGGGCCGGCGAGCGGGGAATCTCGATGGACGAGGTCGTCCACATCGCCCGCCAGACGGTGCAGGCGGCCTCCCGGGGCGTGCAGCTGGCGATCGTGATCGGCGGCGGCAACATCCTCCGCGGCGGCTCCTTCACCGCGGGCAACACCGCCATCCAGGAGGCGACGGCCCACTACATGGGCATGCTCGCCACCGTGATCAACGGCCTGGCGCTCCAAGACGCCCTGGAGAGCCTCGGCGCCGAGACGCGGCTCATGACTGCGATCCGCATGGACGGCGTGGCCGAGCCCTACATCCGCCGCCGGGCCCGCCGCCACCTGGAGAAGGGCCGGATCGTGATCCTCGCCGCCGGCACCGGCAGCCCGTACGTGACCACCGACACGGCCGCCGCCCAGCGGGCGCTGGAACTCGGCGCCGATGTCCTCATGAAGGCCACGCGGGTGGACGGCGTCTACTCCGACGACCCGGAAAAGAACCCGCACGCCATGCTGTATCGCGACCTCACCTACCAGCAGGTCCGCGAGCAGAACCTGCGGGTCATGGATGCGACGGCGATCTCGCAGTGCATGGAGCACGGAATGCCGATCCTGGTGTTCAACTACCGCCGCGAGGGCAACATCGAGCGGGCCGTGGCCGGCGAGCGGCTCGGCACCTTCGTCGGTCCGCGGCGCGATGCGGAGCCGAACGCCGGAACCTGAGGCTGCTTGCCTCGGCGGCGCCGCGCGTGCCAGAATCGTGTTTCCAGCGGCGCCGAGGTACGGCGCCGGCCCCTGCCGCCGAGGAAGGACCCGCATGCCCGCCGACGACATCCTGCTCGACGCCGAAGAACGCATGGAGAAGGCCGTGGACGTGTTCCGCCACGCGCTCACCGGCATCCGCACCGGCCGGGCGAACCCCGGGCTCGTCGATTCCCTGCGGGTCGAGGTCTACGGCTCGCCCACCCCCATCAAGGCGCTGGCAAGCGTGGGCGCGCCGGAGCCGAACCAGATCGTCGTCCGCCCCTTCGATCCGGGCACCATCAAGGACATCGAGAAGGCGCTCCAGGCCGCCGACCTGGGCTTCAATCCGCAGAGCGACGGCCGCGTGATCCGCATCGTCATCCCGCCGCTGTCGACCGACGTCCGCAAGAAGATGACGGCGCGGATCAAGGAACTCGCCGAGGAGGCCCGCGTCGCGATCCGCAACGTGCGCCGCGACGCCAACAAGGCCGCCGACACCGAGAAGGCCGACGGCGGGCTGACGGAAGACGACTGCGACGGCTGCAAGGAAGAGGTCCAGGAGCTGACCAAGAAGTACGAGACGCGGGTCGGCGACCTCGCGAAGGCAAAGGAATCCGAGGTCATGGACCAGTGACCGGTCCAGCCCGGCCCGGAGCGGTGCCATGATCGAGGTCATCGGGATCGCCAAGCACTTTCGGGCCGGGGACGGGTCGGTCGTCAAGGCGGTGGATGGGGTCTCGCTGCACGTCCGCCCCGGCGAGATCATGGGCCTGCTCGGGGCCAACGGCGCCGGCAAGACGACCACCATGCGGCTGCTGGCCACGCTCCTCGCTCCCACGGCCGGCACCGCGCGGATCGGCGGCCGTGACGTCCGCACCGACCCGCTCGGAGCCCGGCGGCTGCTCGGCTACGTCTCGGCGACGACGGGTGTTCCCGACCGGCTCACGCCCGCGGAGGTGCTGCGGTCCTACGGGCGGCTCCACGGATTGGAGGGGGAGCGGCTGGAGGGGCGGATCGACCTCCTCCTCGGCGTGCTCGACCTGCGGACCTGCGCCGACCGGCCGTGCGGGCGGCTGTCGTCGGGGCAGCGGCAGCGGACATCGCTGGGCCGAGCCCTGGTACACGACCCGCCGGCGCTCGTGCTCGACGAGCCGACCAGCGCCCTCGACATCCTCGGCTCGCGGGACCTGCTCGACTTCCTCGAACGGCTACGGGCCGAGGGCCGGGCGATCCTCCTGTCCACCCACCGGCTCCACGAGATCGAGCGGCGCTGCGACCGCTTCGTGGTCATCCACGCGGGACGCGTAGTGGCCGAAGGAAGCCGCGACCTGCTCGTCGCCGGCCGGGCCGGGGGCCTGGAGGAGGCGTTCTTCGCCGCCGTCGCCGCGGCGGATGCGCGGGCGGCCTCCGGCGCGACGGGTGCCGCATGACGGGCCCGACGTCTCCCGCCGGAAACGGCCTCCGGGCGGCGATCGCGGTCGCCCGCCGCGACCTGCTGGAGTTCGTCCGCGACCGGCGGACGCTGTTCATCACGCTGTTGATGCCGCTGGCGATGTATCCGGTGCTCGCGTTGTCGAGCATGCTCGGCGTGCGGACCGCGATCTCCGATCTCGAGGCCCGGCAGGCGCCGCGGCGGCTGACGCTGGCCGTGTCCGGGGCGGACGCCGAGGCGTTCGCCGGCCGGGTGCGGGCGGCGGTGACGGCGGCGGCGGCAGCGCCGCCCGCCGGCTGGCCGGCCGAGGTCGCGGTGGAGGCGATTCCCGAGGCGGAGGCCACGGCCCGGCTCGACGAGGGCCGGGCCGACGTCTGGCTGTCGGTGGCCGCGGGCACGGACCGCGATCTCGACGGGCAGGAGACGGTCCGTCTCGACGCCCGCACGTCCGCCGTGCGGCCGGTCGAGAGCCGGGTCCGGGAGCACTTCCTGGCCGTCATGCGGGCCGTGGCCGATCAGGCGCGGGGCCGACGCCTGGCCCGGGCCGGCCTGGCTGCGACGACTTTGACGCCCCTGGTCGTCGATCTCCGCGACGGAACGCCGCTCGTCGACGAAGCGTACCGGGGGATCGTGCCCACCGCGGCCGGGGCCGTGCTCGTGCTGCTGGCGTTGCTCACCTTCACCGGGGCTTTTTACCCGGCGATCGACGCCATCGCCGGCGAGAAGGAACGGGGCACCATCGAAACCCTGCTCATCGCCCCGTGCCGGCCGCGCGACATCGTGGTCGGCAAGTACCTCGCGGTGTTCGCCGTCACGCTCGCCACGCTGGCGATCAACGCGGTCTCGATCGTGATGACGGCTTCGGTGCTGGCCCGCCATCTCCCGGCGGGCAGCCTACTCGGGCTCGGGCCGGCCGGCATCGCCACCTGCGCGGCTGTGGCGCTGGTCGCCCATCTGGGCCTGGCATCCGTCGCGGCGGCCCTCTGCCTGGCGGTCACGGCCGCGTCGCGGAGCGTCAAGGAGGCGCAGACCACACTCACGCCCGTGCTCCTCCTGGTGGCCGCCCTGGCCGGCTTGGCGCTCGTGCCGGGACCGAACCCCACGTCGTTGGCCGCGGTGCCGTTCGTCGGCCAGGTCGCGGTCACCAAAGCGATGCTCGAAGAGACGAGCCAGGTCACGGAGGTGCGGTTCCCCACCGGCCAGGTCGCGGAGGGTGCGACCGCTTCGCGGTCGCTGCGGGTCCGGCGCACCGTGATGCGGCTGGCGATCTCCCTGGCCTCGAGCGGGCTGCTCACCTGGCTGCTCTTGCTGGCGACGACCGCCGCGGTTCGCGACGAGGAGATCCTGTTCCGTGGCCCGGACGCGGCGGCGACGCGGCGCTGGCGGCCGCCGCCGCGGGTCGTCCCCACGCCGCCGCAGGGCGTCGCGGCGGTCGCCATCGGCCTGGCCGGGCTGTGGTACGCCCAGGGGCTGGGCCCCCCGGACCTCGCCCGGGGCATCCCCGTACAGCAGGCGCTGGCGACGCTCCTCCCCCTGGCGATCCTCGCGGCGTGGCAGCGGGTCGACCTCGCGGCGACGTTCGGGTTTCGCTGGCCGTCAGGCACGACGGGCCGGGGGCTGACGTGCCTGGCGGCGGCCGTGGTGGCCGGGGGCAGTTTGTACGTCGTCGGTGCGGCGGCGCTCCTCGCCGCCGGCGGCACCCACCTCTCGCCCGCGTTGCAGCAACTCGCGGAACGGCTCGTGGGGCTGTTCGCCACAGCCCCCTGGTGGGCGTCGTGGCTGCTGGTCGCGGTGCTGCCGGCCGTGTGCGAGGAGTGCCTGTTTCGCGGCTGGCTGCTCGCCGCGTTCGCCGGCCGCCGGCCGCCTCCCGGCAGGGCGCTCGGGGCCGTGGCCCTCCAGGCGGCTTGCTTCGCGGCCTTCCACCTGCTCCCCGAGCGGATGCCGCAGACGTTCGCTCTCGGGCTCCTGCTCGGCTGGCTGACGCTCCGCAGCAACAGCATCCTCCCGGCTGTGCTCGCCCACCTGGCCCACAACACCGTGCCGCTGGCGGTCTATGCGGCGACCAGCGGCACGGCCGAGTCGGGGCTCGCGGCAGCGGTGCCGGCCGCCGCCGCGGGTGCGGTAGGATGCCTGGCCGCCGCCATCATCGTCGTCTGGGCGGCGACCCGCGGCGGCGGACCGACCGTGGGCCGATGACGGTGCGGAGGGATTCGCGATGCAGGTGGTTCGCGCGGCGGGAGCCGCGATCCTGATGACGGCCTGGCTGGTGCCGGGATCCGCGTTGGCGGCCGCGGGAGATCCGCCGGTCCCGCGCCGGCTCCGCGTGGCGGCGCTGCCGATGGCGGCGGCGCTCGAGTGGGACGCGGCCCGGCCCGAGGGCGTCGCCGTGGACATCTGGGAAGAGGTCGCGGGCCGGCTCGGCGCGACGACGGAGTTCGTCCGCGTGGACACGCTCGTGCGGCTCGTCGATTCGATCCTTCCGGGCGGCGACGCCGACGTGGCCCTGGGCCCGCTGGCGATCACCGAGGCCCGGGAGCGGATCGTCGACCTGACCCACCCGATCTTCCATTCCGGCATGCGGATCGCGGTGCGTCAGCGGGTGAACTCGGGCTTCATGGCCGCCCTGGAGTCGCTGCTCTCGTGGCGGCTGGTCGAACTGCTGGCCACCGTGCTCGGCCTGGCCCTCGCATCGGGGCATCTCCTCTGGTGGTTCGAGCGCCGGGGCAACCCGCGGTCGTTCCCGGTGGACTACCCGCGGGGCATGTGGGAGGCGGTCTGGTGGATCGCCTCGACGATCGTCACCGGCGGGTGCGACGACAAGCACGTGGACAGCCCGCTCGGTCGCGGGCTCGCCTTCGCCTGGATGATCGGCGGCATCGTGCTCCTGGCGGCGTTCACCAGCGTGCTCACGGCCACGCTGACCGCCGAGCGGGTGACGGGAACCATCCGCAGCCCGCGGGATCTCGCCGGTCGGAGCGTCGCCTGCCAGGAAGCCGCCGTGTCGGTACAGGCGGTGCGGCAGCGCGGCGGCGTCATCCAGGAGTTCCCCACCGTGACCGCCGCCCTCGACGCGCTCGCCCTCGGCATGGTCGAGGCGGTGGTCGCCGAGAACCAGCAGTTGATGCACCTGGTGAACCAGCGGGCCAGCGGCGACCTGCGGCTCGTGGGGCCGATCTTCGAATCCTTCGACTTCGGTTTCGCGCTGCCCACCGGCAGTGAGCTGCGCGAACCGCTCAACGCGGCGATCCTCAAGATGCGGGAGGACGGCACGCTCGACCGCATCATGCAGACCTGGCTGGGCCAGCACGACTGACCAGGGGCGTCAGCCGAACGTGATCAGCACGCCCGGATCCTCGTCCTCCTCGAAGGGGTCGAAGTCGCCGTCGAACGGACCGTGGACGTGGTCTTTTCCGGCACCGGGGCGCATGGCTGGGGCTCCTCCATCGTCCACTCCAATCTCGGGCCGCGGCGGAATCAACTTGCTTGGAAAGCCCGGGCGAAACCGCTATCGTGGCCTCGCTTCGCAGCCCTTTCCCCCACTCCCCACCCCCCCGCCGCACCCCATGGCCACCTCCGCCCCGAGCATCGATCCCTGGTTCCAGGACCGCTTCGCCCAGCGGATCGGCGGCGCCGGCTACGGCAAGGGCACCGAGATCTACAAGTTCGAGCTGATCAAGCGGGCCAAGCGGCAGGCGCTGGCCCTGCACCCCGAGCGGCGGATGCTCGATTTCGGGATCGGCGAGAACGACGAGATGGCGCCGGAGAGTGTGCGGGCCGTGATGCGGCGCGAGATCGACCGGCCCGAGAACCGTGGCTACGCCGACAACGGCATCGCCGCCTACAAGGAGGCGGCCGCGGCCTTCATGGCCCGCGAGTTCGGTGTGACGCTCGACCCGGTCACGGAGGTCAACCACTGCATCGGCTCCAAGACCGCCTACGCGATGCTGCCGGCGGCCTTCATCGACCCGGGCGACGTTACGCTCATGACCGTGCCGGGCTATCCCGTCGCGGGCACCGCCACCCGCTGGTACGGCGGCGTCGTCCACCGGCTGCCGTTGGTTCCGGAGAACGACTTCTTCCCGGACCTGGAGGCGATCCCCGCTGACGTCCTCGCCCGGACCAAGCTCCTCGTCCTCTGCTACCCCAACAGCCCCACCGGCAAGACCGCGACCCGCGAGTTCTACGCCCGCGTCGTGGATTGGGCCCACCGTCATCGGGTGATCGTCATCCAGGACGCGGCCCACGTCATGCTCTCCTACGACGACGAGCCGCTCTCCTTCCTCTCGGTGGACGGCGCGAAGGAGGTGGGCGTCGAGGTGCACTCGATGTCGAAGGGGTTCCACATGATCGGCTGGCGGCTGGGCTGGGTGTGCGGCCACGAGCGGATCGTGCGGGCCTTCGCCGACGTCAAGGACAACTGCGATTCCGGGCAGTTCATGGCGATCCAGAAGGCCGGCGCCTCCGCCCTGGCCGACCCCGAGATCCCGCGCCGCGTGCGGGAGAAGTACCGGCGGCGGCTGGAGAAGCTGGTGGGCGTGCTGCGGGCCGTGGGCTTCGACTGCGAGATGCCCGGCGGCACCTACTTCCTCTATACGAAGTCGCCCACGGGGGCCGGCGACCGGCCGTTCGCCACCGCCCAGGACGCCAGCCAGTTCCTCATCCAGGAGCTATCGGTCTCGACCGTGCCCTGGGACGACTGCGGCGCCTTCCTGCGGTTCTCCGCCACCTACGAGGCGGAGGACGAGGCGGCGGAGGACGACCTCATGGCCGAGACCCACGCCCGCCTGTCGCGGGCCCGCCTCAAGTTCTGAACCCGCCCGTCATCCCCCAGCGGAGCATCTGCCGATGCCGTTCCCCGGAATGCCACGTGCCTGCCTCTTCCTGATCGTCGTCGGTTCGTTGATCCTCCCGGCCACCGGCTGCGGAACGAAGAAGCCCAAGGGCAAGACGATCGCGCAGCAGCTCGACGAGGCCCGCAAGGAGAAGACGCCCGACGCGCAGGCGCGAAAGCTCGTCCGCGTGGCCCGCACGCAGTTCAGGTCGGGCGACAAGGCGGGCGCCGGCAAGACCCTGGCCGAGGCCACGGGCCTGATCCCGGCCGACGGAGAGGCGGTGGTCTGCGGCCCGCGGCTCGTCGAGATCGCGAGCCTGTACGCCGACATGGAGGATCGCCAGCCGGCCCGCGACGTGCTCAAGCGGGCCGTGGATCGGGCCCCGGACATCGGCGACACCATCAGCCGGATTCGCCTGCTCGCCGACGCCGGCGCCGTCTATGGAGCGAAGATGGGCGCGGGGGGCGTCGGCGACAAGACGGCGGCGCGGACCACGCTCGCCGCGGCCGTGGAGGCGACCGGCACGGTGGAGGAGCGGTTCAAGGCGCAGGCGCTCGCGGCGATCGCCCTCGGCTACGCGCGGGCCGACCTCGCCAAGGAAGCCGGGCAGATGGTCCAGGAGCTCGAGGCCAGCGCGAAGGCCGTCGCCGAGTTCCGCCCCAAGGCCGAGGCGCTCGCGGCCGCGGCCCGCGTCCGCTTCCAGACGGGGGCGAAGGACGAGGCCGCGCAGCTCCTCGCCGAGGCGGCCGACGCGGCGAAGAAGATCGAGGACAGGGGCATCGCGGCCGAGAACCGCGCCTACGCGCTGCTCTCGGTCGCGGCGGCGTATCTCGCTGCCGGCGATGCCAAGGCGGCGGGGGGGCTGCTCACGCTGGCGGAGAAGTCGTCGAGCCAGGTGCCCGACCCGGAGGGGCAGAAGAACGCGCTCGACAAGGTCCGGGCGCTGCAGGCCGACGCCGAGCGGAAGAAGTAGTCACTTCCCCTTACTCACCGCCTTCAGGGCCTCGAGGGCCAGCTTCCGGGCCGTGGCGTGATCGACGAGCGGCTCGGGATAGTCGCGCCCCAGCACGACGCCGGCCTTGGCCAGAATCTTCGCGTCGGCCTCCGCCGGCTCGTGGATGTCGTCCGTCGGAACCTTCGCCAGTTCCGGCACCCAGGTGCGAACGTAGGTGCCGTCGGGATCGAACTTCTCGCCCTGGCTCGTGGGGTTGAAGATCCGAAAATACGGCGCGGCGTCGGCCCCGCAGCCGGCGGCCCACTGCCAGCCGAGCGTGTTGGCGGCGAGGTCGGCGTCCACGAGCGTGTCCCAGAACCAGCGGGCCCCCTCCTGCCACGAGACGCGGAGATCCTTGACGAGGAAGCTGGCCACGATCATCCGCACCCGGTTGTGCATCCATCCGGTGGCCCACAGCTGCCGCATGCCGGCATCGACGATCGGAAATCCGGTCCGTCCCCGCTGCCAAGCCCGGAGGCCGACGGGATCTCGCGCCCAGGGAAACTTCGCGTAGTCGGCCCGCAGCGGCGCGTCGGCCGTGTGCGGGAAGTGGAACAGCAGGTGCGACGCAAACTCCCGCCAGCCGAGTTCGCGGAGGTAGGCCTCGGGGCCGCCCGCGAGCCTGGCCACCGGCTTGCCGCCCGCCGCGTCGCGGACGGCATGCCACACGCGGCGCGGTGAGATCTCGCCGAAGTGCAGGTGCGGCGAGAGGCAGCTCGTCCCCGCATGGTCGGGGCGGTCGCGTTCGGTGCCGTAGTGCGACAGGGCACGAGCCAGAAAGGCGTCGAGCCGCTTGTGCGATCCGGCCTCGCCGGGCACCCAGGTCTTCTCCATCGTGCCGGCCCAGGGGATCTTCGGCAGCAGGCCGAGGGCCTCGATCGTCAGGCCAGCCGCGGTCTTCGGGGCGGGGGCGAGCTTCTTGGGCGCGGCCACCGGCACGGCCGGCTCGTCCCGCGCGAGCAGCGCCCGCCAGAACGGTGTGAACACCTGGTACGGGCGACCCTCCTTCGTGGCCACGTGGGCCGGCTCATAGAGCAGGCCCCCGTTGAAGCTCTCGACCGACAGGCCGTCGGCCGCGAGGGCCTTCTTGATCGCCGTGTCGCGCTTGACCACGGCCGGCTCGTGGCGGCGGTTCCAGACGACGTGCGTGCCGCCGACCTCGCGGGCGAGTGTCCGCAGGGTCGCGAGCGATCCACCGCGGCGGATGACGAGCGGGGCGCCGGCCTGGGCGAGCGCCGCGGCGAGTTTCTCGAGCGACCGGTGCAGCCACCACCGCGCGGCCGCGCCCGGCTCCCAGGGTTCTTCTTCAGCGGGCGCCCAGATGAAGACGGGCACCACGGCGCCGCGGGATGCGGCCGCCGCCAGGGCGGGGTTGTCGTCGAGCCGGAGGTCGTGACGGAACCAGACGATCGTGGTCGCGGACATGCGGGCATCGTAGCCGAACGCGTCCCGGGTGACAGCCGGCGCGTCAGCCCATCTCGATCGCGTAGCCCTGCCGGGAGGGACGGGCGAGCATGGCGTCGGCCTGCTCGTCCCCGACGATCTGCTCGGCCGCGTCGTCCCACTTCAATCCCCGGCCCAGCCGGGCGGCGATCCCGGCGAGGTGACAGATGTTGAGCATCTTCATGTGGGAGTGGACGTCGGAGATCGGCGGCCGGCGGTTGATGGTGCAGAGGAGGAAGTTCGCCCAATGGGCCGACCGCTCGTTCTCCAACAGCGGCAGGTTGCTGGCATACACCTTCGCCAGCGCGTCCTCCGGCAGCGGGTTCTCGGCGAGCTGCTCCACAGGCTTGCCGGTGAGCTTGCGGCGATTGACGAAGATCCGCCCCTTGTCCCCCTCGATGAGCACGCCATTGTCCTCGTCATGGCGGATCACCATCTGCGTGCCGCCGGGGAACTCGACCGTGAAGTGGAACTCCGTGGCGGTGTTGTAGCGGTCCTTCGCGACGGGCGTCCCGTCCTTGAACTCGACGGGATGCTTGGCCGTGCCGTCGATCGAGAGCGGTCCGGCCGTCTGACCGTTGAGGGCCAGCGCCCAGGTGGCGATGTCCACGTGGTGCGCGCCCCAGTCGGTGAGCTTGCCGCCGGAGTATTCATACCACCAGCGGAACTCGTAGTGGCAGTTGGTCTTCGGCCGGCCGGCCTTGTCGCGCCAGGCGGGATCGTCGAGCAGCCGGTACTCGGCGGCGGGTGCCGGGCCGAGCCAGCGGTCCCAGTCGAGCCCGGCCGGCGGCGGCACGGCGGGGATCGCCGGGCTGGACGGAGAGCTGCCGATCCGAGCCTCCACGCGGCCGATCTTCCCCAGCCGGCCCTCCGCCACCAGGGCCATGGCCTTCACGAACCGGTTGAAGGTGCTTCGCTGCTGGGTCCCCACCTGGACGATCCGGCCGGTCTTCTTCTGGATGCTGCGGATCAGCTTTCCTTCGTCGATGGTCAGCGTCAGCGGCTTCTCGCAGTACACGTCCTTGCCGGCGAGCATCGCCTCGACGACGGGCTTCGTGTGCCAGTGGTCGGGCGTGGCCACGTGGATCACGTCCACGTCCTTCCGCTCCAGGATCCGGCGATAATCGGCGAACACCGCGGCCTTGCCGGCGGCGAACTTGTGGTTCACATCATCGCAGCGACCGGCGTCCACGTCGGCGATCGCGACGACGTCGATCCACTTGCGGGCGGCCTCGAGGTTCTCGCGGGCGATACCGCCGGCCCCGATCAGCCCCAGGGCGATGCGGTCGGAGGGCGAGCGGGTGTCGGCGGCGAGCGTCCGCGGCTGCCAGGCGAAATACGGCGCGGCCATGGCGGCGGCGCCGGCGGCGAGGAAAGTCCGCCTCGAGGCGGCTGGACGACGGGGCATCGGGGGGCTCCGCGAGGGTGCGACCGGCGCAAACGCCAGCCACCCGGCGGCCGGCCGCCGCCAGGCCGTCGGAGTCTACCGCGCCGCTGCCGCGCGGTGAGCCATGAATCGGGGTAGGGAGGCCCGATTGGGTTCGGGCCCCCCTCCCGCCGAACCGTGCTGGCGGATCTCCCGCACACGGCTCTCCGGTTGATGGTTTTACCTCTGTGAGGATTGAACGGCCGCGGCGTGGGCTGTCACCAGACTGAACAGCCCGTGCTCGGCAAAGAAGACGTTCGGCCAGCGAATGTGATCCCATCCGTGCCCGTGGCCGCGGCGGCGAGTACGGCGACG
>JBIPLS010000200.1:0-4903 GCA_044368305.1 Pirellulales bacterium | reverse complement strand
CGGCTGGATCCCGCAGGGACCGTGGGCCGGCACGGTGCTCGTCGCCGTGGCGGCGGTCGTCGCCATCGTGACCAGCGAGTTCACGAGCAACGTCTCCAGCGCCACGATCGTGGTGCCGATCGTGATCGCCATGGGACGGGCGGTGGGGGCCGACCCGCTGCCGGCCGCCCTGGCCGCCACGCTCGCCGCCAGCCTCGGCTTCATGATGCCGGTGAGCAGCCCGTGCAACGCGATCGTCTACGGCTCCGGCCGCATCCCCCTGCGGGCCATGATGGCCGGGGGCGGCATCCTCGACCTGATCGGGGCCGGCGTCATCGTGGCCGCGATGCTCGTCGCCGCCCGGGCCTGGTGAGGCGGCCGCGGCACGACCGTCACGACCGTCACGTCCCCACCCCGCGGCACGACCGCTGAACCCCGACCGCACGACACGACGACACTCACCCTCGAGGTGGGCGCGTGCCCGCCCCTCGCCCGAGCAGTCAGGCAAAGGAGCCCATCCGGTGCGCACCCTCCGTCGCGGCCTCGTCGCCGCCCTCGCCGTCGCCGCGTTCTCGTCGATCGCCTCGATCCGGGAAGTCCCCGCGCAGGAGACGGTCACCATCACGGAAGGCGGAGCGGCCGGGGCCGATTGCAACTGCAAGGGTGTCCAGCGGCCGGCATGGCACGGGAGCGTGAGGGGGCCAGCCTGCGGGCCGGCGTGCACCCCGCACGGAGGCATGTTCCACGCGGATCCACGCGGGCAGCTGTGCGTGCGACGCCAGCTCCAGGCGACGGGCGCCACGATGCCCTCGTTTTTCCCGCGACTCCACACGTGGTGCGCCGAGGGCTACATGCCCACTCCCCGGCCGCTGGCCCAGCCCCACTGCCGCCACTGCGGCATGCCGTTGGACGACGCCGGGTTCTGAGTTCACGCAAAGCCTCGGGATCGTGGCGAGCTTTGCTTGGCCGGCCTCCGCCGGCGGGTGAGGGCCCGCCATCCGGGCGGGCGGCATGTGGGTGGGGCGAGCGCTTTCCGCATTCTGCCGCTTGGTTCACGCAAAGCCTCGGGATCGTGGCGAGCTTTGCTTGGCCGGCCTCCGCCGGCGGGTGCGGGCCCGCCATCCGGGCGGGCGGCGTGTGGGCGGGGCGAGCGCTTTCCGCATTCTGCCGCTTGGTTCACGCAAAGCCTCGGGATCATCGTGGCGAGCTTTGCTTGGCCGGCCTCCGCCGGCGGGTGCGGGCCCGCCATCCGGGCGGGCGGCGTGTGCGTCGCCGATGGCGGAAATCCTTCCCAACACGACTTCCGTCCGCGCGGCACGGCATAATTCCCGACCGAAAGGATTTTTTGGGAACTTTTTTCGGGCGTGGCGCATCTCAAGAGAGTCACGCTCCCCAAGCTTCATCGGGAGCCCAGAGGAGTTTTCGCCATGCAGCGACTCGCCACCTGTTTCACGCTGCTCGCCCTGTCTCTGGCTGCCGCGCGCGCGGCGGAGCCTGCGCCCGCTCCAGCCCCGGCCGACGGGCCGATCCGGAATCCGGCGGGCGTGAAGGGTTATTCAGTCCACGAATGGGGCGTGTTCACGATCCACCCGAACGCCGAGTTCGCCAACGCCGGCCTGGCCGCGGAGTGGGCCGAGTGCCCGAAAGAGCTCTACCGCACCGAGCCGCCGAACCTGCGGAACCTGCCGTATCGCGGGCCCGTGTCCAAGCCGATCGTCTATTTCCACTTGGATGCCGAGCAGCCGCCGCCTGAAAAGGGCGTGGCGATGAAGGTGCGGTTTCCGGTGGGCCGGCCGGTGATCTGGTGGCCGGCGAGCGAGGAAGGGGAGGGCTTCAATCCCGTCAGGCAGGAGGTGACCGACACCCTCTCCTGGCGGCTCTTCCTGCGGAAGCCGCCGCTGGGGGGTGGACCGCTTGGCAAGCAGCCGCGTGCACCGCAGGTCGCCGCCGACCATTGGTATGCGCAGGCGCGGAAGGTCAAGGCCGAGCCGGTGTTTTCGTACGGCAGTCGCGGCAACCTAGGCACCGCCATCGACGCCGAGCAGTTCGTCTACTACGACGGCCTGATGAAGCCGCTCGACTTCCTCGCGGCGCGGCGCACGCCCGCGGGCGCGATCGTCCTCGACGCAAAGGCGCCGTATCCGATCCACGATCTGTGGTGCGTCGACCGCACCGGCGCCGAACCAAAGCTCGCCCGCCTGCCGCTCGTGCCGCCGGGCGAGCAAACGCTCGACCTCGACTGGAAAACCGTGGCCGCCGACGACTGGCACGCCGCCACCGCGGAGGCGCTCGCCGCCGACCTCGAAAAGACCGGCCTGCACGCCGACGAGGCCCGGTCGCTCGTCGCCATCTGGCAGCCGGGATTCTTCCATGCGCCGGGCCTGACGCTCTTCTATCGGCTGCCGCAGCGGGAGTACGACCGGGTGACGACGCTCGCGATCGATCCGCTGCCGGAGACGCTCGTCCGCGTGGGGATCGTGCACCACGCGCACGCCGAACCGGAGCGGGTGGCAGGTGAAAAACCGGCGGCGGCAGGCGAGCCGGCTGCCGGTCCGCCCGCCGGGATGAAGCCGCTGAAGCTCCTGAAGCAGTTCACGGTCGCGGAGGCCAAGGCGCTCGCGGCGGCCGATCACGACCTCTGCCTGTTCGGGCTGTCGAACATGTCGGCCGACGTGCTCGAAGCCCTCGCTGCGCACCAGCGGCGGCTGACCATCGTCGGCCTCGACATGCCGCTCGATCGTGAGGCGGCGTCGGCGCTTGCGCGCCATGGCGGCCCGGTCGACGTGCCGGGACTGGACGTCTCCCTCTTCGTCGATGCCAAACATGTGGAACTCGGCCGGAAGCTCTTTCAGAAGCCGCAGGCGGCCAACGACGCCGCCGCCAGCCTGTCCGAGCTGACGCCGGACCTGGCCGTCGCGCTCAAGCTGAGCCCGTTCTGGGACGGCCACCTGCCCCGCCTGAAGACGCTTGGCCCCGCGGAGGCCGAGGCCCTGGCCCGATCTTCGAAGTGGAACGGCTACCTGCTGGCCGTGACCGCCCTCGACTCCCCCGACTCCGTCGCTATCGCCAAGGCGCTCGCCACGAGGGAGGGCTTGCTCGCGCTCCCCCGCCTCAAGAAAATCTCCCCCAAGACCCTCACGGCGCTCATCGAGAAGCAGGACGTCAAAATCCCGCTCATCGAGACGTTGGAACTGATCCCCGAGCCCGACGGAAGCCCGAACGACGACTTCGCGATCCCGAAGTGGCTGGAAGAGAAGCAGCACGTGCAGCGGCAGAAGCAGCAGGGCCGGTAGCCGAAGCCCGCCCCCGCGTCGCCGACCCCCTCTTCTTGTCCGCCTCACGGCCTCCGTTCGGCCGTGCCCTCGGCTGTGGTCGCTGGCGACACGGTCGAGGCTCGCCGGCGCTGGGCCGCGGTTCGGCGCCTGTCGGCAGGCCCGGGGGCCTCGCGGGCGGAAGTAGATAACCGCGGTCGGGTGCGGAGAGTGGGGCGGAAACCGGGGGTGAATCGAGCCCCAGGCGGCTCTCCGGCCAGCGTTGCATCCGGAGGGCCGATCCCTGCGAATACACCCGCGGTGCCGCTCCCCCAACCGTTCCCGAGGCCCACCCATGCCCACCCTCGTCCGCCTCCAGCTTGCCTCTGCGTGCCTGCTCCTAGCCCCGCTCGTCGTCATGGCCGACGAAAGGCCCGGGCAGCCTGGGGACATCAAGACGCTGACGCCCGAGCAAGTGAGCAAGTTGGTCGTGGAGTTCAAGGGCGGATGGCTGCACCTCGACGGCCTGGCCACGCTCGACGCCGACACCGCCAATGCGCTCGCGGACTTCAAGGGCCAAGAACTGTCGCTCAATGGCCTGACCACGGTCGGCGCGGACGTTGGCCGGGCGCTCACCAGACCCGAGGTCCAACGGCTGTCCCTCGACGGCCTGACCACGCTCGACCCCGAAACCGCCGAGGCACTCGCGACGTTCAAGGGCGACAACCTGTCCCTCAACGGGCTGACCACGCTCGATGCCGACGCCATCAAGGCGCTCGCAGATTGCAAGGTCGGACTGTCTCTTGCCGGCCTGACCACGCTCGACCCCGGTGCCGCCCGGGGGCTCGCGGAGTTCAAGGGCCGACGGTTGTACCTCGATGGCCTGACCACGGTCGGCGCGGACGTTGGCCGTGCGCTCGCCAAACTCGAGGTCCGACAGCTGTCCCTCGACGGCCTGACCGCGCTCGACGCCGACACCGCCCGGGCGCTCGCGGAGTTCAAGGGCAAACTGTCCCTTGCCGGCCTGACCACGCTCGATGCGGAGACCGCCGCGACACTCGTGAAGGTCAAGGGCCGATCGCTGTCCCTCGCCGGGCTGAAGACGCTCGACGCCGACACCGCCCAGGTGCTCGTGGGTGCAGAGGCGTGGCATGGTGACCTCCGAAGTCTGACCACGCTCGACGCGAAAACCGCCGCGGCACTCGCGAACTTCAAGGGTGTCAAGGGCGACACCCTGTCGCTCACCGGGCTGCAGACCCTCGACGCCGCCACCGCCAAGGTGCTCGTGGGCGCACGGGCGTGGAATGGCCTCCTTCCGCATCTGACCACGCTCGACGCCGAAACTGCCCAGGCGCTCGCGGAACTGAAGGGCAGGGGGCTGTCGCTTGCCGGCCTGACCACGCTCGACGCGGAAACCGCCGCGGCGCTCGCGAAGTTCAAGGGCGACAACCTGTCCCTCGCCCTGTCCGTCACCGGGCTGACGACGCTCGACGCCGCCACCGCCCAGGTGCTCGCGGGCGCACGGGCGTGGAATGGCCAACTTCCGCACCTGACCACGCTCGACGCGGAGACCGCCGCGGCGCTCGCGAAGTTCAAGGGCGACACCCTGTCCCTCACCGGGCTGACGACGCTCGACGCCGCCACCGCCGAGGTGCTCGCGGGCGCACGGGCGT
>JBIPLS010000199.1:0-4907 GCA_044368305.1 Pirellulales bacterium | reverse complement strand
GTGGCGGTGCCGGATCTCGCCCGCCAACTGGAGATCGCCGACATCCGCACGGTCACCATCTTCGACGACCAAGGAGTGTCGATCGGCGAGGTGTACCCCGAGCGGGGCGTGATCCTGAGCGTGAAACCGGGTACCCAGGCGGCCACGGCGATCATGATCGAGCCGCTCGATCCCGAGTCGTTCGTGCTCCGGGCCGAGGGTGAGATCGACTCCTGCTCCGCCTACGCCGTCGCCGACCTGAACCAGGCCTTGAACATGGATCCGCGGCACGTGCGGGCCCAGCGACTGCTGCTCGGCATCGCCAGCGAGCAGGGCAAATGGAATCAGGCGCTCAAGCTCGCCGAGACGGCGAACGCGCTGGACGCGGACGACGCCTGGACGCAGCTCAAGCACGCCGGCGCCCTGCTGGCACTCGACCGAGCCGTCGAGGCGCGGGCCGTCGTCGCGGCGGTGCAGTCCCGGGAGAACCAGTCGCCCTTGGCGGCGGCGCAGGCGGAGCGGCTCCTCGGCCGCGTCGCCCTCGCCGGTCGCACTCCCGACCACCAGGCCGCGGTGCAGCACTTCGCCGAGGCGATTCGTCGCGCGGCGCCCTTGCTCGTGAAGCGGACGCCCGCGGTCCAGTCGGCTGCCCGCGAGGTGATGCTCGACGCGCACCTCGGCACCGCCCTGGCCATCGCCCGCGGCACCTGGCAGCAGAAGAGCCGCGTGATCCCCAAGTGGATCGCCCGCGGCGAGGCCTTGGTCACCGAGTGCAAGGGCCCGGAGTCCGAGCGGCAGCGACTCGAACTGCAGCTGTGCCGCGGCGCCCTGGCCGCATCGGCGGGTTGCGCGGAGGCCGGCGAGCCGCTCCCCTGGGTGAAGCGGATGCTGGAACTCCGCGACCGCATGGACGCGACCGTCGCCGACCCGTGGCGGCGCCGCCAGATCGACTGGGAGGTGGGGCAGGGCCTCGCCGACGCGCTCGCCGCCGCTCAGAAACGCGGCGACGCGGCCGATCTGCTCGACAACGCCACGCTCACCGTGGCCTACCTGGAGCGGGGCGCGGAGCAGCGGGAACTCACGCCCGCGGAGCGGAAGCAGATGGGTGAGTTGATGTTCCGCATCGGCATCATGCACAGCCTGCAGCGGGGCGATCACGCCACCGCCGTGACCTGGTTCGATCGCACGGTCCCGCTCTGGGAGGGCAACGGCGACTTCGCCCGCGACGGCGAACTCGGCCGGCTCGGCGAGGCCTACGTGAGCATGGCCATCTCCTACTGGCAGGTGGACCGCCGCGAGGACGCCCTGGCCCTGAGCCGGCACGGCGTCGATCTCATGGTCACGGCCGTGGATGAGAGCCAGATGGAGGAGCGGTCGCTGGCCGTCGCCTACGGCAACCTGTCCACGATGTACGCCGAGGAGGGCGACGACGAGCAGTCGAAGGCGTTCGCCGAGATGGCCAGCCGCGCCGAAGCCTCCGGCAGCACGATCCGGTAAGGTTGCACGACCAGGGCCGTCGGCCCGAGGTGCGGGGAGATCCCCCGGCTCGCGCCGGGGGCTTCAAGTGCCACCCCGGCTTCGACCGCGCGCGGCTCTCCGCTCCATGAAGCCCCGGGCGCCGGCCCGGGGATCCAGCGGCCGACGTACCGTCAGAGCAGGCTCTCGAGCAGGAGCCGCATCTTCCGCAACTCGGCGACCGAATCCACGCCCTCCAGCGGCGGCAGGTGCGCGGACAACGCCCGCTTGTAGCCCACCCGCTCGAGCTGGGCCACGAGCTTGCCGTATTCCACGTTGCCCTGGCCGATCCGCACCTGGAAGACGTCGGGCTTCGTGTCCCGCAGGTGCACGTGGCAGACGTACTTGAGGATCGATTCCCAGGAGGCGGGCTTCTTGTGACCATAGATGAAGTGGCTCGGGTCGAGCGTGACGCCAAGCCCCGGCACGTTGCGGCACAGCGACGCCGTCGTCTCCGCGTCCTGGGTCATCCGCCCCGCCTCCGTCTTCACGCCCACCACGACCCCGAGGCCGGCGGCGATCGCCACCATCTTCCGCAGCCGCTCGATCTCGCCGTTGAACGGCGTGCCGAGTTCCGAAGACTCGACGACCAGCGTCACCACCCCGAGCGCCTTGGACAGCCGGCAGCAGGCGGCGAAGCGGTCGTAGAGTTCCGGGGTCTCCGCGGCCGCGAACGAGACGGCCACCGGCCGCAGCCGCTGCAGGTCGCTGCAGGCGGCGATCGCCGCCTCGGGGTCGGCGGCCACCTGCGCCGGCGCGAGATGCCCGCCCCGCTCGTGGACGTCGAGTTCGACGGCCGTGAACTCGAGCTCGGCCAGCCGCTCCATCGCCTGGGCGAGCGGCATGTCGGGCAGGCTTTCCGTGCTGACACAGACGAACACGTCGCGTGGCTCCTCTCTCTCGGTGGCTCCGTGGATCGGCCACGGAAGCCGCCAAGGTAGCCGCCGCCGGCGCGGAATGGCAACCTGGCGACGGCTGCCGCCGCGCAGCCGTACAATATCCGCGACGGCGGTCGCGAACCGCCGCAGCGCCCCCACGATGCAGGAGACGTGACGATGGAGATCGATCGCCAGCCGCCGCCGACCCGCGTGATCCTCGAGCAGGCGAGCCCCTGGGGCCGCTGGAGCGCGCGGATCGCCTGGACTGTGGCGGGCATTGCGTTGCTCGCGGCCGTGGGCAGCGCGGGGGCGTTCTCGCAGTACTTCCAACGAGACGGCCGCGTGGTGGAGAAGTACCACTCGCTCTCCAAGTCCGCGGGGGCGAAGGTGGCGATCGTGACGCTCGCCGGCCCGATCATGGGGGGCGAAGGGTTCATCCGCTCGCAACTCGACCACGTCGCGGAGGACGAGAGCGTCAAGGCGGTCGTCCTCCGCGTCGATTCGCCGGGTGGCACGGTGAGCGGCAGTGACGAGATCCACCACCGCCTCGGCCAGCTCCTGGAGCGGCGAAAACTGCCGGTCGTCGTCAGCATGGGCGGCATCGCCGCCAGCGGCGGCTACTACGTGGCCATGGCCAACGGCGGCCGCGAGGA
The DNA here is from genome assembly GCA_044368305.1 of Pirellulales bacterium. Lineage (GTDB taxonomy): Bacteria > Planctomycetota > Planctomycetia > Pirellulales > UBA1268 > QWPN01. The sequence continues at coordinate 1,882 of JBIPLS010000199.1, read as the reverse complement.
CGTGATCTTCGCCGAGCCCGCCACGCTCACCGGATCGATCGGCGTGATCATCCCGCACTTCGACCTCTCGAAGATGCTCAAGCGGCTCGACGTCCGCGACGATTCCGTGGCCAGCGGGCCGCTCAAGGAGATGCTCAGCCCCACCAAGGACCGCACCCCCGATCTCGCCGACCGCGAGCGGCGGCTGCTGAAGGCGCTGGTCGACGACATGTTCGTGCGCTTCAAGGAGATCGTCCGCCAGGGCCGGCCGAAGCTCGACGCGGAGGCGGTCGAGAAGGTGGCCACCGGCCAGATCTTCACGGCCCAGCAGGCGAAGGATGCCGGACTCGTGGACCGCATCGGTTTCCTCGAGGACGCCGTGGCCCGCGCCGTCGAACTGGCCGGCCTCACCGACGAGACCGCGCGGGTCGTCAAGTATTCCAAGCCCAAGGGGCTGCTCGACGAGGTGCTCGGTGGCGGCGCCGGCTCCGAGGCCCGCGGCACCCTGGCCGCGTTCGCCGACCTGACCACGCCCCGGGCCTGGTATCTGTGCAGCTGGTGGCCGGCCGTCATCGCTGCGGGAGAGTGATCTCTCCCGCAGCCAGCGCCCGCCCCAGCGCCGCCAGCGCCGCGTGATCGGTCGCGGCGAGCCTCGTGCCGCGGGCCCGAGCCGTCGCCAGCCGGCACCAGCAGTCGGCGGCGACGGCGATTCCGGCGTCCGCGGCGGCGGCCGCATGATGGGCCACGGCGAGCACGCTGACGAGATCCCGCACCTCAGCGGCCAGCGCCCCCACGACGAGCTGCCGCTCGGCGAGCTGCCGGCCCTGCCGGCGGATCGCGCGGTCGATCCGCGTCGCCGCTGCCGAGAGCAGGCGGCGGGCGGCCGCGGCGTGGGCTCGTAGCCGCCGGTCGGCGATGCCGGAATCCGCGGCCGCAAGACCGGGGGCCAGGGCCGCGGCGCGCCACGCCAGCCAGCCGCCGGCCCGGCGCAGGCCGGCGTCGCCGGCCCGCGCCGCAAACGGATGCGCCTTGGCCAGCCCCTTGAACATGGCCAGGCCGAGGAGGTCGCTCTCCCCCTCGTAGACCGTGACGGCGAGGTGGTCGTGCAGCGAATCGCCCAGTGGATGGCCCACGAGAAACGCCCGGCCGCCGTGGATGCCCAACGCGTCGATCGCCGCTTCCCGCACGCAGGTGCTGGCCACGACCTTCGCCGCGATCGCCTCCAGCTCGCCGCTCTGGCCAGCGTCGAGCGCGGCGGCCGCCCACGCCGCCATGGCGTCGCACGCCACGACGCCGGCGGCGATCCGCGCGAGCCGCCCCTGCACGAGCTCCCGAGCGGCGATCGGCGCGCCCCAGGTCGTCCGCCGCCGGGCATGCTCGCCGGCCTGCCGCAGCAGCAGTCGCAGCGTGCCCGCCGCCTGGGCGGCGAGCGTCACCCGGCCGCGGTTGAGGCCGTGCCACACGATCGCCATGCCGTCGCGGCCGGGCGGCGGTGCGAGCAGGTCGTCCTCCGCGACGGGCAACCGGCTGAACTCGAGGGCCGCGTTGTGGGCGTGCTTGAGCGGATGGAGGGCGTAGTGGCGGAGGCGGAACGTCGCGTCGTCGGCCGCCGGCAGCCGCACCAACGCCACCGCGGGCCGGCCGTCGAGCGTGGCGAGCACCTTCACCAGCCGGCCATGGATGGCACCCGTGATGAACATCTTCGTGCCCGTCAGCACGAGGCCGCCCGCATGCCGCTCGACCACCGCCTGCACCGCGCCGAGATCGCAGCCCGCGTCGGGCTCCGTGCCGCCGAAGATCGACAGCGGCCGCCCCAGGGCCAGACCGGGGAGATGCCGCGCCTGTTGGGCCGCGTTGCCGAAGGCGGCCAGCGCCGAAACCGCGCCGATCGACGAGTGCACCG
>JBIPLS010000198.1:0-4922 GCA_044368305.1 Pirellulales bacterium | reverse complement strand
CCGCCGGTGAGGACGACCGCGTCGTGCTCCTCGACGAGCCGCTGCGTGCTCACGTCAGCCCCCACGTTCACGCCGCAGCGGAACTCGATCCCTTCGGCCTCCAGCTGCTCGATCCGTCGCCACACGCGGTGCTTTTCCAGCTTGAAGTCGGGGATGCCGTACATCAGCAGGCCGCCCGGCCGATCCGCCCGCTCGAACACGGTCACGTGGTGCCCGGCGCGGTTGAGCTGCTGGGCGGCGGCCAGGCCCGCCGGCCCGCTGCCCACCACCACCACCCGCTTCCCGGTCCGCTGCTGCGGCGGCTCGGGAACCACCCAACCCTCGTCCCAGGCAGTGTCGGCGATCGTCATCTCGATCTGCTTGATGGCGACCGGATCCTCGTTGATGCCGAGCACGCAGGCCGCCTCGCACGGTGCGGGGCAGACGCGGCCGGTGAACTCCGGGAAGTTGTTGGTGGCGTGGAGCCGCTGGCTCGCCTCGTGCCACTGCCGGCGATACACGAGGTCGTTGAAGTCGGGAATGATGTTCCCGAGCGGACAACCGGTGTGGCAGAAGGGGACGCCGCAATCCATGCAGCGGGCGCCCTGCGTCCGCACCTCGTCGGGCCCGAGGATGGTGAGGAACTCGTCGTAGTGCTTGAGGCGGTCGGCGACCGGGGCGTAGCCCGACACCTGCCGCTCGTGCTTCATGAAACCGCGGGGATCACCCATTGACCTGCACTCCTGAAAAGGTGCCTGCCACCAAATTTGGGCAATTTGGGGTGGCTCTGCTTGTCTGGCTTAACCAATTTTGGTGGCTGACACCTTTTTGGCGTCGTTCTGATCCTGTTCCGCGCGCCTGCGGAGTTCCGCGAGCGCCCGCTTGTAGTCGGTCGGCATCACCTTCACGAATCGCCTCCGCTCGCTCTCCCACGCGGCGAGGATCGCCCGGCCGCGGCTGCTGTCGGTGTGCTCCACGTGCTTCTCGATCCGCGCCCGCACGTAGGCGAGGTCGGCGGCGTCGAGTTCCTCCAACTCGACCATCTCCATGTTGACCCGTGGCCGGAAGCCGCCGGTCGCATCCCACACGTAGGCGATGCCGCCGCTCATGCCGGCGGCGAAGTTGCGGCCCGTCTCGCCGAGGATCACCACCCGGCCGCCGGTCATGTACTCGCAGCCGTGGTCGCCCGTGCCCTCGACCACCGCCTCGGCACCCGAGTTCCGCACGCAGAACCGCTCGCCGCAGATGCCGCGGATGAAGATCTCGCCGCTCGTGGCCCCGTAGGCCACCACGTTCCCGGCGATCACGTTGTCCTCGGCCTTGAACGATGCCGTGCGGTCGGGCCGGACGATCACGCGGCCGCCGGACAGGCCCTTGCCGCAGTAGTCGTTGACGTCGCCCTCGACGGTCACCTCCACTCCTGGCACGCCGAAAGCCATCAGGCTCTGGCCGGCCGAGCCGCGAAAGTGGATGCGGATCGTGCCGTCGGGCAGGCCGCCGGCACCGTGCCGCCGCGTCACCTCGCTGGAGAGGATCGTGCCCACGGTGCGGTGGGTGTTGCGGATCGGAAGCTCGAGCCGCACCGGCTCCCGCCGCTCGACCGCCGGCCGACAGCGGTCGAGGAGCGTGGTCATGTCGAGCGACCGCTCGATGCCATGATCCTGCGGCTCCTCGCAGCGGATCTTCACGCGGGCCGGAACCTCGGGCCGGTGGAGGATGGTGGAGAAGTCGAGGCCCCTGGCCTTCCAGTGGGCGATCGCGGCCCGGGCGTCGAGGCGGTCCACCCGGCCCACCATCTCGGCGATCGTGCGGAAGCCGAGCCTGGCCATCAGCTCGCGGAGTTCCTCGGCGAGCATGAAGAAGAAGTTGACCACGTGCTCCGGCTGGCCGGCGAATTTCTTCCGCAACTCAGGATCCTGCGTGGCGATGCCGACGGGGCAGGTGTTGAGGTGGCACTTCCGCATCATGATGCAGCCCATCACCACCAGCGACGCCGTGGCGATGCCGTACTCCTCCGCCCCGAGCAGCGTGGCGATCGCCACGTCCTTCGCGGTACGGATCATGCCGTCGGTCTGGACGACGATCCGGCCGCGGAGGTCGTTCATGACGAGCACCTGGTGGGCCTCGGCGAGCCCGAGCTCCCAGGGCAGACCGGCGTGCATGATCGAGGTCTGCGGGCTGGCACCCGTGCCGCCGTCGTGGCCCGAGATCAGGACCACGTCGGCCTTCCCCTTCGAAACGCCCGCCGCCACGGTGCCGACGCCCACCTCCGCCACGAGTTTGACGCTGATCCGCGCGTGGTGGTTGGCGTTCTTGAGGTCGTGGATCAGCTGGGCCAGATCCTCGATGGAGTAGATGTCGTGGTGCGGCGGCGGCGAGATCAGGCCCACGCCCGGCGTCGAATGCCGAATCCGCGCGATCTCGCGATCCACCTTGTGGCCCGGGAGCTGGCCGCCCTCGCCGGGCTTCGCGCCCTGGGCCATCTTGATCTGCAGTTCCTTGGCGTTGACGAGATACAGGCTCGTGACGCCGAACCGGCCGCTGGCCACCTGCTTGATCTTCGAGTTCTTGCTGTCGCCGTTGGCCTCGGGCTGGTAGCGGACCGGATCCTCGCCCCCTTCGCCCGTGTTGCTCCAGCCACCGAGGCGGTTCATGGCCACGGCCAGGGTCTCGTGGGCCTCCTTGGAGATGGACCCGTAGGACATCGCCCCGGTGGCGAACCGCTTCACGATCTCCCTGGCGGGCTCGACCTCCTCCAGGGGCACGGCCTGCTCGGCCCAGCGGAAGTCGAGGAGGCCGCGGAGCGTGAGCAGTCTCGTCTGCTGCTCGTCGATCAGCCGCTGGTACTTCCTGAACTCCTCGCGGCTGTTGATCTGCGTGGCTCGCTGCAGCGTGGCGACGACGTCGGGGGCGAGCACGTGGGCCTCCCCCTTTCGCCGCCATGCGTAGCGGCCACCGACGTCGAGTTCGAGGGTCTGCGGCACGGCCGTCCGCGGCCAGGCGTGCTCGTGCCGGCGGAGCGTCTCCTCGGCCACGCCGTCCAAGCCCATGCCGCCGATCCGGCTCGGCGTGCGGGAGAAGAACTCGTCCACCAGGCCGCGGTCCAGGCCCACCGCCTCGAAGATCTGGGCGCCGCGGTAGCTCTGCTGCGTGGAGATGCCCATCTTGCTCATCACCTTGAGCAGGCCCTTCGTGGCCGCCTTGACGTAGCTCCTGTGGAGCTTCTCGCGCGGTACGTCGGCGGCGATCAGCCCCTCGGCCAGCATCTGGTCGATGGTGGCGAAGGCCATGTAGGGGTTCACGGCGCCGGCGCCGTAGCCGGTGAGCAGGGCGAAGTGCTGCACCTCGCGGGCCTCGCCGGTCTCGACCACGATCCCGCAGCGGGTCCGCGTGCCGGCGCGGACGAGGTGGTGGTGCACGCCGCCGGTCGCCAGCAGGGCCGGCACCGCCGCCCGCTCGCGGTCCACGCCGCGGTCGGAGAGCACGAGGATCGTGGCCCCGGCCCCGATCGCGGCCGACGCCTCGGCCCGGATCTCGTCGAGCCGCTTCCGCATGCCCACGGCGCCCTCCGCCGCCGGGAAGAGCAGCGAGATGGCGGCGGCCTTCAGCCCCGGCCGAGCCGGAGATCCCGCCGCACCGAGCGCCTTGATCCGGGCGCACTCGGCGTTGGTGATCACGGGCGTCTCGAGCCGCAGCAGCCGGGCCTGCTCGGGGGTCGAGTCGAGCAGGTTCCCCTCACAGCCGATCGTGGTGATCATCGAGGTGATGATCTCCTCGCGGATCGCGTCGAGCGGCGGGTTGGTCACCTGCGCGAAGAGCTGCTTGAAGTAGTTCGCGAGCAGCTGCGGACGGTCGGAGAGCACGGCCAGCGGCGTGTCGTTGCCCATGGAGCCGATCGGCTCGGCGCCGTCGGTGGCCATCGGGGCGAGGATCACCTTGAGATCCTCGAGCGTGAATCCGAAGTTTCGCTGGAGTTCGACCAGGCTCGAGTGCTCGCCCGCGACGCCGGCCGCCCGCCAGGGATCGACCGCGTGGGCATGGGCATCGGCCTTGCCGTTCGCTAGCAGCTCGGAGGGCTCGACAGCGAGGCTCTTCGTGACCTCCTCCACGCCCGCCGGGTCGGGCAGCGCATCGAGCCGCACCTGATGGGCGGCCACCCACTCCCGCCAGGGCCGCGCCACGGCGAGCTTCCGTTTGATCTCGTCGTCCTCGACGATCCGCCCCTCCTTCGTGTCCACGAAGAACATCCGGCCGGGCCGCAGGCGACCCTTGCGGACCACTTCGCCGGCAGGGAGCTGGAGTACGCCCGCCTCGCTGGCCATCACCACCAGGCCGTCCTTCATCTGCCACCAGCGGCCGGGCCGCAGGCCGTTGCGATCGAGCGTCGCCCCGATCCTTACGCCATCGGTGAAGGCGAGGGCCGCTGGGCCGTCCCAGGGCTCCATCAGGCAGGCCTGGTACTCGTAGTAGGCCTTGAGGTCGTCGGGCATGCTCTCGTGGCCGCTCCACGGCTCGGGGATGAGCATGCTCACCGCCTCCTCGATCGGCCGCCCGGCGAGCACGAGGAGTTCGAGCACGTTGTCGAAGGAGGCGGAGTCGCTGCCCCCCTCGCGGATCACGGGCTTGATCTTCTCCAGGTCGGAGCCGAACACCGGGTGGGCGAGCATGCTCTCGCGGGCCTGCATCCAGTTGATGTTGCCGCGGACGGTGTTGATCTCGCCGTTGTGGGCGATGCAGCGGAAGGGATGGGCCAGATCCCAGGTCGGGAACGTGTTGGTGCTGTATCGCTGGTGGACGAGGGCCAGGGCCGATGTCATCCGCGGATCGGCGAGATCCGGGTAGTACTTGCTCACCTGGTCGGCGAGCAGCAGGCCCTTGTAGATCAGCGTCTTGGATGAGAGCGAGCAGACGTAGCAGAAGGCCTGCTCCGACAGCCCGAGCCG
>JBIPLS010000197.1:0-4941 GCA_044368305.1 Pirellulales bacterium | reverse complement strand
TCGTGAAGGCCGACTACCACGCCATCGCCGACCGCGAGATCGTGGTCACGTTCCGCGACTCAAACGGCCGCGAGGTGGCCAAGGCCACCCACAAGACCTCGGCCAACGGCTCGTTCCACGGCACGTTTCCGATCGCGACCGGCGCCCTGCCGGGCCAGTGGTCGATCCAGGCCCAGGCGCCGGGCAACGACGGCTTCGGCGGCGGCGTCGGCGTCCGCGTCGAGGAATACAAGCGGCCGAAGTTCAAGGTCGATCTCGCGAAGCCCGAGAAGGCCGTGCCGCTCGGCGGCGAGGTTTCGCTGTCGGGCACGGCCACGACCTACACCGGCGTGGCGGTGGGCGGTGCGAAGGTGAAGTGGAACGTCATCCGCAACGTCCGCTGGCCGTTCTGGTGCCGCTGGTTCTTTCCCTGGCTGCCTTTCAATCAGGGCGGCCAGCGAATCGCCCGCGCCACGGTGCTGACCGACGACGCAGGAAAGTTCACCGTCACGTTCCCGGCTCGGCCCGACAAGAGCGTGCCCAAGGAGTCGCTGCCGGTGTTCACCTACACCGTCACGGCCGACGTCACGGACACCAGCGGCGAGACGCGGAGCGACACCGAGACGGTGAGCGTCGGCTACACCGACGTCGAGGCGACGGTCTCGGCCGGCGACTGGCTGGCCGTGGAGGACGGCAAGCCGGCGGCGGTGAAGCTCGCCCTCGCCACGACGACGCTCGACGGCCAGCCCCGGGAGGCGACCGGCACGCTCACCGTGTCGCGGCTCGTCCAGCCGGCGGCCGTCGTGCGCCGCGACCTCTTCGGCGGCCACGGCGGCCCGCGGCCGATGCGCGGCCGCCGCGGCGGGGCGATCGCGCCCCAGCCCATCAAGCCCGATCCCGCCGACGTCAACACGTGGGCCGTGGGCGAGCAGGTGACGACGGAAAACGTCACCACCGACAAGGCCACGGGCAAGGTCGAGGCGACGGCGACGCTTCCCGCGGGCATCTACAAGGCCGTGTTCGAGATCCCGGCCAAGGGGGACGTGCCGGCCGTGCGGGCCGAGACGATCGTCGAGGTGGTCGATCCTGTGGCGCCGAAGTACGGCGTGCGGCGGGCGTTCGTGATGCGGGCGAAGGCGGCGACGGTCGAGCCGAATGCCGAGTTCACGGGCTTTGTGGGCACGGGCTATGGAGAAGGCCGGGCCCTCGTCGAGATCGCGCAGGCGGGCAAGACGCTCGCGCGGTTCTGGACCGATTCCGGCCGGACGCAGTGGCCGGTGAGCCTCAAGGTGACCGACGCCCACCGCGGCGGGTTCACCGTGCGGGCGTGGATGGTCCGTGACGGGCGGCTGCATTCCGAGAGCCGCACGATCGACGTGCCGTGGACGAACAAGAAACTGGCGATCGAGTGGGAGCGGTTCACCCGCCGGCTCGAGCCGGGGGCGAAGGAGATCTGGCGGGCGAAAGTAAAGAGCGTGGCGGATCCCGTGGCCGGGCCGGCCGCGCCGGTCGCGGCCGAGTTCCTCGCCCTCGCCTACGACCAGTCGCTCGACGCGCTGGCAGAGCATGCCTGGCCAGGCGACGGCCTGATGGGGATGTTCCGCCGCGAATCGAGCTGGCTGAACCTCGCGTTCACGAACCAGGCCGAGGGCTTCAATCACGTCCTCGGCCAGTTCGCGCACCGGCACGTGGACGTGCCGGAGATGACCTTCCGCGTGCTGCGGGATCCGTTCGGCACGCCGATGCGTGGCGGCTGGATGGGTGGCTTCGGAGGCGGAGGCGGACGGATGCTCATGGCCAGAAGGGCCGGCGGGAATCCCGCTGCCCCGCCGGGCATGGCCATGGACGGCGTGCCGATGGAAGTGGCCGCCATGGCGGCGGAACAAGGCGCAGCGGGGGTCGAAAAGATGAAAGCTGGGGGCAAGCGAGATGCTCTTGCCGACGAAGCCGACAAAAAGCCGGGTGGTCCGCAGGGCGCGGGTGGCCCACAGGCCGCGGCCGCCGCCCCACCGCCCCCGCGGAAGAACCTCGTCGAGACGGCGTTCTTCCTGCCGGTGCTGTCGAGCGGCACCGACGGCGTCGTGACGATCGAGTTCACGCTCCCCGACACGCTCACGACCTGGCAGTTCAAGGGGCTGGCCCACGACGCCGCGATGCGCAGCGGCACGATCGTGGCTGAATGCGTGTCTGCAAAAGACCTGATGGTCGAGCCGATCATGCCCCGGTTCCTCCGCGTGGGGGACGTCGTGCAGATCCCGGTGAAGGTGAGTAACACCTCCACCGGCCGGCTCGCCGGAATTGTAAAATTCGCCCTCGCCGACGCCCGCACCGACCGCTCCCGCGACGATCTCGTGGACGGCCCGCGGGAGTTGCCGTTCGACCTCGCCGCGGGCGAGTCGAAGCCGGTCGTGTTCACCGTCAAGGTGGCCGACGGCACCGAGACGCTCCGCTACCTCGCCACCGGCTCGGCCGGCAAGGCCGCCGACGGCGAAGAGGCCTTTCTTGTCGTCCTTCCCCGTCGGGTCCTGGTCAGTGAATCAGTGCCCGTCACGATCCGCGGCCCGGGCGAGCGGAAGGTGTCGCTCGAGCGGCTCGCCAAGAGCGCCGGCACCGACATCCAGAGCCAATCGCTCGTCGTCCAAGCGACGTCGAACCCCGCCTGGTACGCCGTACTCGCGCTGCCCGCGATCATGGAGCAGGCCGACGAGAGCACCGAGACGCTCTTCACGCGGCTGTACGCCAACTCGCTCGCCCGGCACCTGGCCACGAGCGACCCGCGGATCGCGCGGGTGTTCGAGCAGTGGAAGGGCACCGCCGCGCTCGAGAGCCCGCTGGAGAAGAACACGGACCTCGTCAAGACGCTGCTCGCCGAGACGCCCTGGGTTCGCGACGCGGTGGACGAGAAGGAGGCGCGGGCGCGGATCGCGCTCTTGTTCGACGCCACCCGGGCCGACAACGAGTCGCAGGCGGCCCTGGCCCGCCTGCAGACCCTGCGGAACGGCGACGGCGGCTGGCCCTGGTTCCCGGGCGGCCAGACCTGCGACTCCGTCACGCTCGGGATCATCGCCGGCTTCGGCCGGCTCCGGGCGGCGGGCGTGAAGATCGACGTCCAGCCGGCCCTCCAGGCGATCCCCTGGCTCGACCGGCGGCTCGTCGAGGAGCGGAACTGGGCGCTCAAGGCTTGGAAGGACAAGCCGGAAAACATCGTGCTCACGCCGATCGGCGTCTACGCCCTCTACGCGCGGAGCTTCTTCACCAAGGACGCCCCGCCCCAGGGCGACGCCGCGGCGGCGATCGAGTGGGCCTTCGACGTCGCCAGAAAATGCTGGATGAAGCTCGACGGCCGGCTCTCGCAGGGGCAGATCGCGATCGCGCTCGCTCGCTCCGGCGACAAGCCGACGGCGCTGTCGATCATCGACAGCCTCAAGCAGCGGGCGGTGGACGCCGACGTGAAGCCCGGCGCGGAAAAGGAAAACTGGCAGGGGATGTGGTGGCGGGATCCGCACCCGGGCTGGTGGAGCTGGAACTACGCCCCGATCGCGTCGCAATCGATCATGGTCGAGGCCTTCGACGAGGTGGCCGGCGACAAGGACGCGGTCGAGGCCCTCAAGGTCTGGCTGCTCTCGCAGAAGCGGACGAGCCACTGGCGGGGCAGCCGGGCGACGGCCGACGCGGTCGGCGCCCTGCTCGGCCGGGGCGACGACCTGCTCGCCTCGCAGGAACTCGTCACGGTGGACGTCGGCGGCGAGCGGGTGGAACCCGCGAAGGTCGAGGCCGGCACCGGCTTCTTCGAGGAGCGGTTCACGCGGCGCGAGATCACGCCCGCGATGGCGGCGATCACCGTCACGAAGAAGGACAAGGGAGTCGCCTTCGGCGGCGTCCACTGGCAGTATCTCGACGACATCGCGAAGGTGCCGGCAGCGGGCCGCGAGGAGCTGTCGATCGAGAAGCAGCTGTTCGTGAAGCGGATGACGAAGGCCGGGCCCGAGCTGGTGCCCGTCAAGGACGGCGCCGGGGTCGAGCTCGGCGACGAACTCGTCGTGCGGCTGGTCGTGAAGAGCGACCGTGACTACGAGTTTTTGGAGCTCGCCGACCATCGGCCGAGCCTCACCGAGCCCGTGGACGTGCTCTCCGGCTGGCGGTGGGGCGACGGGGCCGCCTGGTACGTGGCGATCCGCGACGCCTCGACACAGCTGTTCTTCGAGCGGCTGCCGCGGGGCACCCACGTCTTCGAGTATTCGCTGCGGGCGGCCCACCGGGGCACCGCGTCGAGCGGGTTCGCGAAGATCCAGAGCCGCTACGCCCCCGAGTTCAACGCCCACTCGGCGAGCGTCAATCTGGAGGTCAAGTAGGCTCAACCGGGGAACGAGAGCGGGTTGCTTCAAAACCCGCTCCCGTCGCCGTTTTTCGGTCACCACAGCCCGTCGTGACGGAGCCGGGCCTCGACGGTGTCGGCCAGGTCGCGGGCCTGGGCTTCGAGCTCCTCGAGTTCCGCGAGGTCGTCGGCGTCTTCCGCGCGGCGGGCGAGGAACAGGAGGTAGTTGGCCTCGTTCCGCCAGGCCTTGAGCCAGTCGGGCCGCGTGGACACCGGCCGGTAGATCAGCCGCTCGAGCCGGTCGAACTCGTCGCTCGCCCCACTCATGGCGTCCGCTTCACGCTCCCGGGCCGGTGCCACCGCCGGGGCAGGGAGGGAAAACACCGCTGCCCGGGCCGCACCGATGTCCGTCAGGCGAGCAGCTCGGCCAGGGGGCCGAACTGCTCCGGCTTCTCCTTGAGGCCGGGGGCGCGGTTGAACTCGTCGCGGGGGGCGCCGACGGCGTGGAGTAGCGTGCAGTAGAGGGCGTTGATGAGCGGGTTCGACATGGCGGCCGGCGACGGTGGGCCGTAGAAGGCATTATAATCACCGGGCCTCGAGTAATGGCCGGCTTTCAGCGGATAGCAGACCACCTGCCCGGCCGCGAT
>JBIPLS010000196.1:0-4950 GCA_044368305.1 Pirellulales bacterium | reverse complement strand
CGGTGCCGGAACTCTCCCCGGAGGCCGCCGCCGCCCTGGCGGAATGGGGGGGGGTGTTGCAGATCGGCGGCCTGCGGTCGCTCCCGCCGGCGGTGGCCGCGGCCCTGGCCCGCTGCACCGCCAAGTCCAACCTGCTACTCGAAGGCCTCACCGCGCTCGACGCCGAGTCGGCCGGGCACCTCGCCGGAACGCAGGCGCGGTTCTCCCTGGCCGGACTGGAAAGCCTCACGCCCGCGGTGGCGGCCGCCCTCGTCCGCACGCGGCAGCCGCTGCGGCTCCCCGCCGTGCGGACGCTCTCGCTCGACGCCGCCGCGGCGCTGGTGGACAATCCGCAGGCGAGCCTCATTGGACTGCCCGGCCTGACGACGCTCGAGCCCGAGGTGGCGAAGCGGCTGGCCAGCTGCCCGAAATGGGAGCCGCGGCTGCCCAACCTGATCACGTTGGCGCCCGAGACCGCGGCCGCCCTGACCGCCTATCAGGGCCCGTTCGCCATGCTGCTGCCCGCCTTGCGGACGCTCGATGCGGAGACGGCACGGGCCCTGGTGCGCTGCCCCCAGTGGAGGCCGCATTTGCCGCACGTGCGGACCCTCGAAGCCGAGGCTGCGGCCGCCCTCGCGGAGTGGCGGGGCCGCGGCCGGATCTCCCTGGACCGGCTGGAGACGCTCACGCCCGCGGCCGCGGCGGCGCTGGCCGCATGCCCGCAATGGGACGGGCAGCTTCGGGCCATTACCGCCGTGGACACGCCGGATGCGGTGGCGGTCGCGTCGGCGCTGGCCACCAAGGCGGGCCCCCTCGCCCTGCCCCGCCTGCAGCGGATTTCACCCAAGACTCTCGCCGCCCTGATCGCGAAGCACGACGTGCAGATTCCCCGCATCGAGACGCTGACGCTGATCGCCGAGCCGGACGGCAGCCCGACGGAGGACGTCGCCATCCCCCGCGAGTTCCTCGACCGGCAGGCGTTGCCCCCGCCTCCGCCGCTTCGCGAGCGCGACTGAAGCGGGCGCCGGGCGGCGGCCGTTCAGCCGCCATAGGCCGCATACCGCCTGGCGCCGCGCCGCCAGACCAACCGGCAGGCCACCGCCATGACGACCACCCAGGCCGCCTCCACCGCGAGGCCGCGGACGAGCGCCGGCCCCTCGACCTTGCCCAGCCAGACCGCCGCGGGGAAGTAGGCCGTGAACTCGAAGGGCAGCCAGCGGACCAGGTCGGCAACGCTCGTGCCGGGGATGCCCGTGGGGATGCCGGCGAGCATGTCGATGGGAAACATGTGGCCGGACAGGAGGTACTGCAGGAGCATGTAGGCGAAGACGATGCTCGAAGTCTCCAGCACCCAGAAGCCGAGCATGCCGAGCGTGGCCTCCATGAAGAAGCCGAGCAGGAAGGAGAGCAGCAGCGCGAGCAGGAAGGCGGCGCCCGTGGCCACGGAGGGGGCGGGGGGAAAGTAGCCGCGGCAGAGCCAGAACATCGCCGCGAACGGGAGCAGCGCCACGGCGTAGTAGACGAACTTGTGGGCGACGCGGGCGGCCAGCAGGTAGGCGATGTAATCCACCGGCTGGACGAGGTATTTCTTGATCGATCCGTCGCGGATGCTGCGGGAGATCCCGCCGGCCAGGCCCGGCATGCTGGAGAAGGCCCGCGTCACCATCGTGAGCAGGTAGTAGGCGACGATGTCGTTCCGCGAGTAGCCGGCGATGTCGGGGCGGCTCGTGGCGGCGAACACGGCCGTCCACAGGAAGATCTGGGTCACGATCGGCAGGAACCGCATCGCCGTGCCGAGCACGAAATCGCCGCGGTAGGCGAGCCGCTCCTCCAGGCAGATGACGAGCATCGTCCACCACACCCGCAGCGAGTGGAGGGGTCCGGGCCGCGGAGACGGGGCGGCGGACGCGGTCACGGCACGGCCTCCGCGGCCGCCGGATCATGGCGGTCGGCCGAGCGGAACATCCCCGCCACGATCTCCTCCAGGGGCACGTCGGCCACGGACACGTCGCGCACGCCCGCGCCCCGCAGCAGTTCCGGGAGCACGTCGGCGATCCGTCCGCGATCGATCCGCAGCACCACCTGCGGCCCGCGGATCTCGTAGGCGAACCCGAAGCGATCCAGCCGCGCCCGGTCGGGGGCGTCGTCGAAGTCGAGCGTCACGATCTTGTGCGTCGTGAACCGGTCCACGACGCCAGCCAGCGAGCCGTCGTAGAGGATGGCGCCGTTCGTGATCACGACCAGCCGCTCGCACAGGGCGGCCACGTCCTTCATGTAGTGGGTGGTGAGGATGACCGTGACCCGCCGCTCGGCCTGCACGGCCCGCAGGAACTCGTGGATCGTGTGCTGGGCGACGACGTCGAGGCCGATGGTCGGCTCGTCGAGGAACAGCACCTCGGGCTCGTGGAGCAGCGCGGCCACCAGTTCGAGCTTCATCCGCTCGCCCAGCGACAGGTCGCGGACGGGCCGGAGGATGAGCCGGCCCACGCCCAGCATCTCCACGAGCTCGTCCCGCACCCGCGCGAAGCGGGCCGGCGGGATGCGGTAGATCTCGCGGTGCAGGCGAAAACTCTCCGCCGCCGGCAGGTCCCACCACAGCTGATTCCGCTGCCCCATCACCAGGGCGAAGCGGCGGCGAAAATCGTCGGCCCGCTCCCAGGGCACGTGGCCGAGGACGCGGGCCGAGCCCCGCGTGGGCGTGATGATCCCCGAGAGCAGCTTGAGGAAGGTCGTCTTGCCCGCGCCGTTCGGTCCCAGGAGCGCCACGAACTCACCGCGGCCGACCTCCAGATCCACGCCGCGGAGCGCCTCCACGACGCGGGCCGAGCGGCGGAACAGGCCGCGGACGCTGGCCATGAAGCCCTCGGGCTTGTCGAAGACGCGATACTCCTTCGCCAGGCCGGAGACCGCGATCACCGGCGGTTCCGCGCGACCGGCCGGAGCGGCGGCGGCGGCGGACGGCACCCTGGTGTTGTGCATCCCCGGAGTATAGGGGAAAACGATGCCGCCCCGTCCCGGAGAACCGCCGGCATGTTTCGCATCGGACTCGGACACGACACGCATCGGCTCTCCCCGGGCAACGGCCTCGTGCTGGGCGGGATCACGATCGCCCACGATCGGCAGGCGGTGGGCCACAGCGACGCCGACGTCCTCCTCCACGCGATCACCGACGCCCTGCTCGGGGCGGCCGCCCTGGGCGACATCGGCGAACTGTTTCCCGACACCGACCCCGCCAACAAGGGACGGGACTCGGCCCTCATGCTCCGGGCGGCGATGGACCGGCTGGCGGCCGCCGGCTGGCGGCTCGTGAACCTGGATTGCGTGATTTTCGCCCAGCGGCCCAAAATCCTCCCGCACCGGCCCGCGATGCGGAAGCGGATCGCGGAGGTGCTCGGCGTGGACGAGGCGGCCGTGTGGCTCAAGGCCAAGACGGGCGAGTCGGTCGGGCCGATCGGCGACGAGCAGGCGATCGCCGCGGAGTGCGTGGCCCTGATCGAGCGGTAGGACGAGCCGGATCGGTCGGATTCGGACGCGACTCCGGAAAACGAGTCGAACGGCACCCTGACGGAGAAGACGGGCAGATGGCGAAGGAACCGGGCGGCAGCCTGCCGCGAATCGAGGTCTACAGCACGCTCTCGCGCAAGAAGGCGTCGCTCGAGACGGTCCGGCCCGGGCACGTGGGCATGTACCTCTGCGGCCCGACGGTCTACAAGCCGAGCCACATCGGCCACATGGTCGGCCCGGTGATCTTCGACACGGTGAAGCGGCACCTCGCCTACTCGGGCTGGGAAGTCACCTGGGTCGTCAACATCACCGACGTGGACGACAAGATCATTGCCGAAAGCACGGCCCGCGGCACGACGATGGCGAAGCTGGCCGCCGAGATGACGGACGACTACCTGGCCAACCTGGAAGCGCTGGGCGTGTCCGGCATCGACGCGATGCCCAAGGCGACCGAGCACATCGGCACGATCATCGCCTTCATCGAGGGGCTGGTCGCGAAGGGCATGGCCTACGCCAGCGACGGCGACGTCTACTTCGACGTCACGCGGGACGCCGACTACGGCAAGCTCACCAACCGGTCGGTCGAGGCGATGCAGGGCGAGGGTGGCTCGACCGCCGACCGCAAGCGGTCGGCCGCCGACTTCGCCCTCTGGAAGCAGGCCAAGCCCGGCGAGCCCGCCTGGGAGAGCCCCTGGGGCCCCGGCCGGCCGGGCTGGCACATCGAATGCTCGGCGATGAGCAAGGCGATCCTCGGGCCGCGGTTCGACATCCACGGCGGCGGCCTCGACCTCGTCTTTCCCCACCACGAGAACGAGATCGCCCAGAGCGAGTCGCTCCACGACTGCCCCATGGCCACGTTCTGGATGCACAACGGCCTCATGCAGGCGGGCAGTGCCGCAGGCAAGGTCGGCGGCCGGCCGCGGGCCGCGGGCGACGAGGCGGCGGACGCGGCGGCCCAGGCCGCGACGAAGATCTCGAAGTCCACCGGCGCCGAGCCCTTCAAGAGCCTGCTCGCCAGGCACGACCCTCGGGCGATCCGCATGCTGCTGCTCTCCACCCACTACCGCAGCCCGATCCACTTCGGGGAGGAGCCACTCGCCGAGACCGCGCGGGCGCTGGAGGCCTTCGACCGACTCTTCGCCCGCTACGAGCGGGTAAGCGGGAAGTCGTTCTACGCTCTGCCCTGCCGCGACCGCCGGGCCGGCGACGCGGCCGCGGCGTCGGTGGCCGCCGACGTGCGGGCCCTGCGGGAAAAGTTCCTGGCGGCGATGGACGACGACTTCAACACGGCGATCGCGATCGCGACACTCTTCGACTTCGTCCGCGTCGTCAACAAGTTCGTCGACCAGCACGGCCTGGAGGCGACGAAGCCGGCGGCCGAACTGGCCGCGCTCGACACCATGCTGCTGGTGATGCGGGAGCTGACCGGCGTGCTCGGGCTTTTTCTGGCGGCTCCGCGGCCCGCGC
>JBIPLS010000195.1:0-4962 GCA_044368305.1 Pirellulales bacterium | reverse complement strand
AGCGCGTACCGGCTCGACTCGTTGTCGGTGGCGAACACCGTGCGGCGGACGAGTTCGCGGACCAGTGGGGCCGAGAGCTCGAAGCACGCCTCCGTCGGAAACGTGGCGACCGCGGGGAACTCGAGCGGGTCCTCGGCCGGCAGGCGGAACTCGCTTCGCGGCGCCTTGACGACCGCGGCGGTGCCGTCGGCGTGGATCTCGAACACCGTGCCGGCGGGGCTCTCGCGGACGATCGCGGCCAGCCGGCCGCTCGGCAGGAGCACGGCCCCCGGCGCGAGCACCTCGACGGAGTCGATCTCGATGCGGATGCCGACCTCCAAGTCGGTCGCCGACAGCACCGTGCCCTCGCGGCCAGCCTCGAGTTTCACGTTCGTGAGTACGGGCTTGGGCGATCGCGCGGGAACGACGGCGGCGGCGCTTTGCAGGGCCGCCAGCAGCGGTTCCCGAGGGCAACGGACTTTCATGAACGACGAGTTCCTGGCATGGGCGAAGCAGGCCGGGAAGACACCCGGCCGGGCCGGAAATCGATCCGACGCGAGCCTCTACTGTACCCGATGAACCGCTCCCGAAAATGCCCTCGAAACCCGTCGAAAACCGTGAGTTTCCACAGGTTCCGTGCGCCCGCCAGGCCCCGGTTCTCGACTGCTGTTCCAAGATGTTTTTTTAAAACAGGAATTCGAGGAGAGTAAGGAGAAGGACTATTAAGAGGAGAGCGATCCACCGCCCCACAGCGGCCGCCGATCCGCGCCGCCTCGACGGGCGATTCGATCTGGAAATGCAGCCACGATCCGGCTGCGTGGAGGATCCGGCAGCGATGTTTCGAGGTCGTTCGGCCCCTGTCGGAAACGTGTCGGTTCCTGGTGGCCAGGAGGTGTGCTTGCGTGCTGAAACCTGACCTCTGCAGGCCACGGAGGCGGCGGGCGGCGGGCGGCGGAGTGCCGAGTCGTGGCCGGCGAGTCGTGGCCTGCGGCGTCGGCTTGTGCGCCGATCGTCCATCGAGAGCGAATCGACATCCGATCGACGTCACGGTCCGCGTGTGGCGGGGGCGCAACGGGCCAGTGGGCCGGCGAGCCTGGCCACGGCGGCATCGACGTCGTCCGTGGTCGTGTCCCTCCCGAAACTGAACCGCACCGTGGCGGCGGCGATCTCGGGGGGCATCCCCATCGCTGTCAGGGCGGGGGCCGGCGCGGTCGATCCGCTGGCGCACGCGGTGCCCGTTCCCAGGCACACGCCGGCGAGGTCGGCGGCCATGGCGAAAGCCTGTCTGTCCACGCCGTGGATCGCCAGGGCCAGCAGGTGCGGACTGCTCGGCTCGGCCCCCACCGGCTCGACTGCGAGGCCAGCTGCCGCCGCTGCTGCCGCGAAGGCGGCGGCGAACCGTTCCCGCAGACGCGCCAGGTGGGCGACGGTCGCCGCCCGCTCGGCCACGGCCAGTTCCAGTGCCCGGGCGAAACCCGCGGCCAGCACCACCGGCTCGGTGCCGCCCCGCAGCCCCTGCTCCTGCGGCCCCGGCACGACCGGCTCCAACGCGATATCCCCGCGGACGAGGAGGCCGCCGATGCCTCGCGGCCCCTCGAACTTGTGCGGGGCGACGGCGAGCGTATCGCAGCCGAGTTCGGCGAACGAGACGGCCTGCGTGACGACGGCCTGCACGGCGTCCACGTGGACCGACACGCCGGGCCGGCCCGCAGCGGCCGCGACGATGCGCCGCACGTCCTCGATGGCGCCGGTTTGACCGCAGACGAGCGTCGTGGCCCAGACGCCGCCCGGCCCGGCGGGCCAGGCCCATGCCGGGGCGATCATGCCGCCGGGGGCGAGGGGAGCTTCCACGGCCGTCCAGCCGCGGCGGCCGAGCGCGCCGCAGAGGTCGCGGACGCTCGCATGATCGCGTGCCGAGGAGGCGAACGTGCCCGACGATCGGCCGGCCAGGCCGAGGATCGCCAGGCGGTTGGCCTCCGTCGCGCCGCTGGTGAACACGAGCCGGTCGCGGCCGCCGGCGCGGCCGCCGAGCAGGTGCACGATCCGCTCGCGGCATTCCTCGAGCGCCCGCTTCGCCCGCCGGCCGAGCCCGTGCGGGCTGGAGGGATTGGCCCAGGCCTCGGCCTGGACGCGGGCCATTGCCTCGGCCGCCTCCGGCCGCAGCGGCGTGGTGGCCGCATGGTCGAGATAGATCGGCGCGGGGGACGTGGCGGCCACGGGCGCGAGCCGGCCGTTCAGCGCACGGCCTTGAGCTCGACGAGGAAGTGGAGCGTGGCGTCGGCGGGGATCACCGGCGGCGCGCCCCGCTTGCCGTAGCCGAGGCGGCTGGGGATCTCGAGCTCGATCATGCCCCCTTCGCCCACCAGCTGCATGCCTTCGGTCCAGCCGGGGATCACGCCATTGAGCGGAAACTCGATCGTCTCGCCGCGGTCGTAGGAGCTGTCGAACTTCGTGCCGTTGTCGAGCCAGCCGTGGTAGTGGACCTGCACGGTGTCGGTGGCCTTGGGCATCTTGCCGGTGCCCTTGCGGAGGACGCGGTACTTGAGCCCGGACGCGGTCGTGGTGAACGTCTTCGGGGCGTCGGCGTCGATCGTGCCGGCACCCTCGGGGAGCTTCGGGTGGGCGAATTCGGCGGCGGTTTCGGCTGGCACGGCGGTCTCCTGGAGGCAGAGGGTGAGGGCGACGAGGGCGAGCGACAGGACGGCGAAGCGGCGCATGGCACGGTCTCGCAGGGGGAGGAATGACGACCACCGACAGGATAGCAGGCCGCCCGGTCGTGGCCTACCGGCGGCGCCACTCGCGGAACAGGTCGCCTTCCTGCGTGGGAAAGTAGACGGTCGGCGGCACCGCCGCGGTGTACTCCCGGTAGAGCTGCATGAACCGGGCCGGGTCGGCGTCGAACAACTCCTGCATCTCCCCATGGGAGAGCGTGAGCCGCTCGAAGCGGAGTTTTTTCACGACCAGCGCCGTGATCGCCAGGCCGTCGGGGTCGATCCCCGCGAGCCAGGCCCGCTCCTCGTCCGCCAGACCCGTGGCCCGTGGCAGCGCCTCCCTCAAGGCCTGCACCGGGTCGTCGGCGAGCAGGCAGTCGAGCAGGAGTTTCTGGACGGCGCGGAGCATCCCGGTCACCCTTCCCAGAAGATCCGCCGCGCCCGGCGGACCTCCGCGGCCAAGGGGGGCACGTCGGCCGGTGCGAGGGTGCCGTTGAGCCGCTCGACCACGA
Source organism: Pirellulales bacterium (assembly GCA_044368305.1). Lineage (GTDB taxonomy): Bacteria > Planctomycetota > Planctomycetia > Pirellulales > UBA1268 > QWPN01. The sequence goes on along the minus strand of JBIPLS010000195.1, from coordinate 1,760 downwards.
CCCCTTTGAGGTTCGGGCACCGGGGCCGCAGCGCCGCAAACGCCTCCCAGACCGGTTCTGGAACCGGGCCGTCGTGGGAGTCGATCCGCAGGACGCGTCCGGAGGGGAGCCAGGCGGTCTCGCTTTCGCTGCCCCCGGAGAGATGGATCTCGATGACCCGCGACAGGTCGAGGTCAGCCAGGTATTCGGCCATCGGCACGGCCATGTTCTGGCACTGGGTGAACACGTTGTGTAGGTCGAGGAGCAGCCATAGGTCGCCGGCCGCACAGATCGAGTTCCAGAATCCCGCCTCCTGCCGCGGATCGCCGAACGCGAAGTACGACACCTGGTTCTCGAAGCCGACGACGGGGATGATCGGCCCGAGTCGGGCGAGCCGGGCGGCGGTGGTGCGGGCGGCCTCGGCGGTGGGGGGCAGCGGCAGCGGCAGCACCGCCTCGAGCCCCGCGGCGGTGATCCAGCCCAGGTGCTCGGTGTACCAGAGGAAGCCGAGCCGCTGCTGATCGCGGGCGATCGCCTCCAGCCAGCGGGCCAGCCGCGGCTCGTCGTCGCCGGCGTGGCCGGGCGAAAGGCCGAGCCCGTGACCGACCACAGGTTTTCCCGAGCGGGCGCCGAGGTCGGCGATCATGTCGGCCCACGGGCTCGGCGCGAGTGTGCCGTCGGCCGCGGGGAGCCAGAGCGACTCCGGGGCGATCTCGAAGAACTCGGCGTCGTTCTCGATGATCCCCCGGCACAGGCCGAGATACTCGGCGTCGGGATGGAGGGCGAACCCGACGCCCACCGGCTCGATGGCGTCAAGCGCGGCGGCAGCGTCCGTCACTGGACAGCCTGTTCTGCGGTGGCGGCCGCCACGGCCTCGGGGCTGCCGAGGAAGCGGAGAAACCGCCGGGCGGCCGGCCCGGGACGGCTCAGGCCGCACTCCACGGCCACGACCCCCAGCAGAATCGCGCGGTCGCCGATCTTCACGGTCGTTGCCCCGCAGCCCTCGAAGACTTTGAAGGCGCGCCAGGCGACGCCGTAGGGCAGATGCGGTGCCGCGGTGCCTGCCTTGATGCCGCTGCAGGCGGCGACGAAGGCGCCGTCGATCCGCTCGGCCAGTACCGGGCCGGCCGTTTTCGCTTTCTCGAGCAGGATCGCCGCAGCGGTCGTGGCCTGTTGCGCGAGGCCCTGGGAGGCGAGTTGCCGCGTCCGTTCGCTGTCGTCGGCGAGCAGGTCGAGCAAGCGGTCGATCTCCTTCCCGCCGTCGGCGAGCGCCGCCCGCTGGGCCTTGGCGTCGGCGGCGAGCTGCCGGCCGTCGGGCCCGTCGAGCCGGGCGTTCAAGGCGGTGGCGAAGTCGGCGCCCAAGGCCGCCGTGGGGAGTGCCCGCGCGGCTTGGTCGGCGGGCATGGCGGGCACTGGCACCGCCTCGACGACGTTGCCGGCGGCGTCGAGGATCAGGCACAGGGCGTGCACGTCGGCCCCGGGCAATCGCGCCTGAACTTCATCCCGTGGCAGGGCCACGAAGACCGCCCGGGTAAAGAGCCGCGCGGTGGCCGGGGCAGGGCCGGCATGCTCGACGAACTTTCCGTCGACGAGTGCGGGCCCGACGAGCGTGGGGGCGAGGAGAAACGTGATCGCGAGTTCCAGGGCCACCGCGTCGTCCTCTCCCGGCGGGATCACGATCACGACGCCGGGCTTGTGCTCGCTTTGCATCCGCTCGCGGGCTGTGGCGAACAGGGCCGCGTAGTCGATGGTCGGCCGGTCGGCCGGCGCGGCGCCGTCAG
>JBIPLS010000194.1:0-4971 GCA_044368305.1 Pirellulales bacterium | reverse complement strand
GGCTCCGATGTTTCGGAGATAGGCGATTTCGAATCCGGCCAGCGCCAGCCGGCTCTCCAACGACTCAACCCGCAGCGTCGCGCGGCGACGGGCGTTGCTCGTGCGACGGGTCGGGGGCGTGGGGTTCACGAGACGGGACAAGAGGGGGGACATCGCGACGGCCTCGATGAGTTCGTGGGTCGGACGACACACGCTCCATCCGCTGGAGTCGCAGTCGTCGGCACATTGGCTCAAGGATAGTCCGGCCCGGTTCCCGCCGCGACTGTGTCGCCGCCGAGCGACAATCCGGACGTCAGGGACAGGCTTCGGGGCGGCGTGGGCCGGCTTTCGAGGCCGTCCAGCGGGTGTTCGGGGGGCCGTTTGCTAACAGTTTTGCTAACAGTGCCCCTTCCGGGGGTGCCGAAGCCGCACCCCCGGAGACGCGTCCCGTGCTGGAAAACACGGAACGGAATCGAACTAGGCCCGGTGTGATTCGAACACACGACCAAGGGATTATGAGTCCCCTGCTCTAACCACTGAGCTACGGGCCCGAGACGAGCAGTATAGGAGCCGCGGAAGATCAACGATCGGAGGCCGCACCGCCGGTGGCCGCCGCTTCGGACGTGTCCGTCCCGCCAGGTTCCGCGTCGGTCGGTGCGGAATCGCCGGCGGCGGGCGGCGGCGGGAAGGCCCGCACGACGTCGAGGTTCGCGGCGGCACAGGCGGCCGCGAGCGGCTCCGACAGCCGGCCCCACGTCCGCTTCCGCATCGGCTCGGGCGCCCAGGCCCAGATCCGCGCCCGCTCGAGGAGCGGGAGCGAATCCTGCCGCATGAGGCTCGTGAACGAGGCGTCGACCAGTTCGGGGAAGGGGGGCAGCTGCGCCTCCTTGCCGACGTGCTTGGCCTGCGGGTCGGCGGCCGAAAACCGCATGTCGTAGACGCGGTAGGCCAGGCCGAGGAAGCGATTGAACGTGTCGAGACGGCCCTTGGCCAGGCCGTCGAGCACCGCCCGCCGCACCATGGCGTCGAGGAACTGCCGGGTGTTGGAGACGTCGATCTCCATCACCTTCCCCATGCGCAGCGCCAGGAAGTCCTGCAGGCCGCCACGGTAGATCGGGTCGTCGCCCCGGCCTTCGCCGGCGGCGAGTTCCTGGAGCTTGCCGTAGCAGCCGGCCGCGACCTCCTCGTCGCCGTAGAGGTAGGCGAAGACCGTGGCCTGCTGGAGGAACGACTCGTAGCCGCGGAGCAGGTCGGCGACGGTGGCCCGGCCGAACTCGGCGGCCGACAGCCCATCCGCCGACTCCGCCTGCCGCACCGCGGCCTGCATCCCCCGCTCGTAGCCCTCGATGAACCGCGGGTCGGGGAGCAAATCGATGCGGTCGGCCAAGGGGTCGAACTCCACGCGGCCGGACCGCATCAGCTGCTGGAGGTTGCCGAGCCGCGTCTTCACCACCGTGAGTTCGTTGACGAGGCCACGGTGCGGCGATTCGCGGGCCAGCTCGAGGCCGCGCTCCGACCAGTAGATGCCGTGGGCGTGGGGATGGGCCCAGTCGAGCGGGCCGTAGGCCTCCATCTGCGCGAGCATGAAGGCCGGGTCCATCCGGTAGCGGTCGCGGAGCACGCGCTTCTGGAGGTGGGGCACGATCACGTCGAACACCGCGCGGGACAGCCGGTCGTCGGCCTGCAGGGCGGCCAGCAGGGGGCGGTTGGTGCCCGTGGGCAGCACCCTGCCCTTCGTGAGCCGGGCGTCGAGCGAATGGGTGTAGAGCGACACCCGGCCGAGCATCCGCAGGAAGGCCTCGTCGGGCCGGGCGTTGTGATCGGCCAGCAGGGCCAGGGCGTCGCGGACGTCGGCGTCGGTCGCCGCCCGGGCTGCGAGGTCGTCCGGCGCATCGACGATCACGCGGAAGCGGTCCACCGCCGCGGCGGTCGTGCGGCCACCGGTCAGGTCGCCGAGGATCTCGCGGAACTCGCGGGCGAGGCGGGCCTTGTAGTACCAGTGCTCCCGGTCTCCCTTGCCGCCGATCTTGTGGAAGAAGAGCCAGCCGAGTTCGAACGGCAGGTGCGGATCGGAGGGATTGAGCTGGATGCCGCGGGCCCGCAGCAGCTCCACGCCACGGTTGACCCAGCCCCAACGCTCGTCGGGCACGTTGGTGCAGACGGAGATGTTGTAGGCGAGGTTCCAGGCCTGGAAGCCCCAGACCTTGGGGAACCGCGGCTGGAGCGCGGTGATCCACTGGCTGAGCGTCTGGGCCTCGAAGAAGTCGCCCTTGTCCTGCAGGGCGTCGGCCCGGGCCCACAGGGCATCGACCGCCAAGCCGCGGAAGGTGCCCAGGGCCGCGGTCGCCAGGGCCACGTGCGGCGGCATGCCCGCGGTGCCCTCGAGCGGCGTCACGAGCCGGTCCTCCCGCCGCTGGCGGGCCAGCGACGTGGTCGTGACCGCGGCGCCGCCGAGACAGGCGACGAGGGTCACGGCGGCGATGGCCTGGACGGTGCGATCGGACATGAGCGCGGTTCAGGTGGAGGAGCGGACGAGATCGCGGCGTTCGAGGATCGCCCAGCCCAAGAGGCCGAGCAGGGCGGGGAACAGGAGGCCGAGCTTCGCCAGGCAGCCGAGCAGCCGGCCGGTGGGGATCGCGAGACCGGCGGCGAGTTCGGAGACGGCGGGAAACTCGGCGAACGACGGCACCACCCAGAGCGTGGCGTCGGCCACGAAGCCCAGGAGCATGCGGAAGGCCTCGTAGATCCGGAACTGCCCGCCCAGGTCGGCCGCCTCCGCGAGCCGCTTGCCCGCCGCCGCCAGGGCCGAGTCGGCGACGACGTTGTAGCTGCCCAGCGCGTCGCGGAGGAAGCCGCTGCCGAGCGCCGTGATCGCCACGAGCAGGGAGAGCAGCGACGCGGTCGGGAAGCCGAGGCCGGTGCCGGCCACGACGCCCACCGCGGCGACCAGGGCGAGCTTGGCCCACATGATGCCCAGGCAGCGAAGAAAATTGCCCTCGAAGCCTCCGGCGCGGCGCAGCAGCCGCAGGCCGTCGCCCGGCGGAAACGTGATCGCCGTGGGCCGCGTCTCGCCGGGAGGCACGAGGTTCTTGTTGGCGATCGTGAGCCTGAGCGTGCCCGTGTCGCCGACCACGTCCGCGGGGATGTCGATCACGTGCGTCGCTCCGCTGGCGAGCGTCTGCTCCACGTGCCGGCCGTCCTCCATCGGCCAGGGCCGCTCGTTGACCCAGAGCGCGAAGCGGACGTCGGGCAGGTCGACGTCGACGTTGGTCACCCGGGGTCGCAGCTGGAGCTGCACGGCACCCGGGCGGCTTCCGGGGGTGGCGAGCCCGGGGAAGACGTAGGTCGAGACCATGTCGGGCGTGACGGTGTGCCACTGCCACTCGTGCTCCCGGCGGATCCGCGCGCGGATCGCTTCTCCCCCACGGGCGAAGGCGGCGGGATCGTCCTTCTCCCGCTGCGCGATCGTCGCGGCCACGGCGGCCGCGAACTCGGCCGGGGACTCGTGTTCGGGGGCGATGACGGTGCGGGCCGCGAGCACCTGGCCGTCGACCGCCGCCCGGTCGGCCGCGTCGGTGGCGGGGGTGGCGGCCAGCATCCGCACGAACGTGTAGGTGCCGGCGCCGGCCATGGCCAGCAGCAGCAGGTCGAAGGCCACGATGCCCAGCCACTTGCCGAGCAGGTATTCCCAGCGGCGCAGCGGCTTGGCGAACGTCATGTGGATGCGGCTGGTGTCGATGTCGCCGCACACGGTGCCGCAGGCCAGGAAGATCGTCAGCAGGCCGAGGATCACGCCGGCCCCCCCCAGGGCCCACTGGAGCAGGAACTGGACGCGGTACTGGAGTCGCTCGGAGTGGTCGAGCACCAGGGGCAGCGTGGGCACCGCGGCGACGAGCACCGCGAGGAGGGCGAGCGACGCCCGCATCCGCAGGGCCTCCTCGACCACCGCCCGGGCCACGCCGACGACGCCCGTGCCGGCGGAGAGCAGCCGGCGAACGACCGCCACGCCGAGCAGGCAGCCCGCCACCATGCCGGCGACGCCGGCCAGCCCGGTGGCGGCCGCGTTCCAGCCGAGCCGCACGAGCAGCCAGACCACGCCTGCCGTGACGAGCCCGGCGGCCACGGCCCGGCCGGCAACCGCACCCCGGCCGGGTGGCCGGCGGGAGGCGCGTGCGGAGGTGCGGTCGTTCCCTGGGTCGATCATTTATATTGCCCGCGAGCAAGTGTACCTGGAAACGGCGGCCGGCGGGCCTCCGCAGAGGCCCCATGAACGTCCTCGCGATCGCCCGCAACGGGTTCCTCGAGTCGATTCGGCAGCCGATCTACGCCGTGGTGCTCCTGGCGGGCGTGCTGGCGCTGGTCCTGAACGCGAATCTGGCGGCCTACACGTTCGAGGATGACGACAAGCTGCTCGTCGACCTGGGTCTGAGCACGCTGTTCATCGCCGGACTCCTGCTGGCGGCCTTTCTCGCCACGAGCGTGCTCGCGCGGGAGATCGAGAACAAGACCGTGCTCGTGGTGGTGAGCAAGCCCGTGGCCCGGGCGGCGTTGGTGGTCGGGAAGTACGTCGGCGTGGCGGCGGCGCTGACCCTCGCCTTCTGGACGCTCACCGCCGTGTTTCTGCTCACGGTGCGTCACCGGGTGCGGCCGGCGGCCGACGTCGCCGCCGCCTTCGACATGCCCGTGCTCGTGTTCGCCCTCCTCGGCGGTGGCCTGGCGATCGGTGGTGCGGCCCTCGCCAACTACCTCTACCGCCGACCGTTTCCGAGCATGCTCGCGACCTGCCTGGCCACGGGCTTGACGGCGGCCCTGGCGTTGACATGGTGCATCGACCCGGGGTGGCGGCTGCAGCACCCGCTGGCGGACTGGGACGGGCAACTCATGATCGCGCTGGCGCTGGTGCTCGAGGCGGTGCTCGTGCTCGCGGCCATCGCCATCGCAGCCTCCACGCGGCTGGGACAGGTGATGACGCTCGTGGTCTGCGCCGCGGCC
>JBIPLS010000061.1:0-16412 GCA_044368305.1 Pirellulales bacterium | reverse complement strand
CCGACCGCCTCGTCCGCTGGATCGCGGCCGGCGCGGCCGACGACCCCGGCCCCGACCCGGCCGCGAGCGTGCCGCAGCTCGTGGGGCTCGATCTGTACCCGTCCGCCGCGCTCCTCGAGGGCCCGGCCGCGACGCAGCAGCTCGTCGCCGTGGCCCGGTTCGCCGACGGCACCGACCGCGACGTCACCGATCTCGCCTGGTACGGCACCAACAACGACCGCACCGCGAAGGTCTCCGCCGCGGGCCAGGTGACCAGCGGCGACTGCGGCGAGGGCTTCGTGATGGCCCGCTACGACACGATCACCGTGGGCGTGCCCGTCGTGGTGGTTCCGCAGGGTCTGACGTTCCGGTTTCCGGACGAGCCCGACCTTCCGGGCGCAACGGAGGGCGCGAAGGCGATCGACTCCCTCGTCGACGCGAAGCTCGCCAGCCTGCGGATCGCCCCGTCGCCCGTGTGCGGCGACGAGACGTTCCTGCGGCGGGTGACGCTCGACCTCGTCGGCCTGCTGCCCACAGCCGACGAGCGGGCCCGGTTCCTGGCCGACCCCGCGTCGGACAAGCGACGCAGGCTGGTGGACGAACTGATGGGCCGCAAGGAGTTCGTCGAGCTGTGGGTCATGAAGTGGGCCGAGATCCTCCAGATCCGCTCGGGGGGCGAGGTGAGCCCCAAGGCCGCGATCCTCTACCACCAGTGGCTCGACCGGCGGATCGCGGCCAACGAGCCGCTCGACCGCATGGTCCGCGACCTGCTCACGGCCACGGGTGGGACCTTCGAGAACCCGCCCACCAACTACCTGCAACTGGAGCGCAACACGCTCAAACTCGCGGAGAACGTGGCCCAGGCTTTCCTGGGGATGCGGATCCAATGCGCCCAATGCCACAACCACCCCTTCGACCGCTGGACCATGGACGACTACTACGGCTTCGCCGCCTTCTTCGCCCAGATCGGCCGCAAGAAGGGGGCGGATCCCCGCGAACAGATCGTCTTCGACTCGGGCGGCGGCGAGGTGCAGCACCCGTTGAAGGGCAGGCCCGCGGCTCCGAAGTTCCTGGGCGGCGAGGCGCCGCGGATCGCCAACCGCGACCGTCGCGAGGCGCTGGCGGCATGGCTCGCCTCCGCCGACAACCCGTTCTTCGCCAGGCATCTCGCCAACGTGACGTGGACGCATTTCCTCGGCCGCGGCATCGTTCACGAGCCCGACGACGCGCGGGTCAGCAACCCGCCGGCCAACGGCCCGCTGCTCGACGAACTCGGCCGGCGGCTGGCGGCCTCGAACTGGGACTTCCGCAGCCTGGTCCGCGACATCGTCACCTCGCGGACCTACCAGCGGGCCTCCGAGACGAACGAGACGAACCGGCTCGACGAGACCAATTTCTCCCACGCGGCGGTGCGGCGGCAACGGGCTGAGGTCCTGCTCGACGTGCTCGCCCAGGTGACGGAGACGAAGAACAAGTTTCCGGGGCTGCCGCTCGGCGCCCGCGCCGTGCAGGTGGCCGATGGCCGGACGACGAACTACTTCCTCACCACCTTCGGCCGGGCCACCCGCGAGGATGTCTGCAGCTGCGCGGTGCGGATGGACCCCAGCCTGTCGCAGGCGCTGCACCTGCTCAACGGCGACGTGGCCAACGAGCGGATCAAGCAGGGCGGCCTGGTGAAGCGGCGGCTCGAGGAGGGCCGCACGCCGGCCGAGATCATCGACGAGCTGTTCATCCGCTGCGACGGCCGCATGCCCACGGAGCGGGAGCGGATCGAGACGCTCGTCACGGTCCTCGACGCCTCCGACCGCGGCCAAGCCCTGGAGGACGTCTTCTGGGCCCTGCTCAACTCCCCCGAGTTCGTCTTCAACCACTGAGCCCATGTCCTCCGCGTCGGTACAGCAGACGGATGTCGCGCCGATCGAGCCCGGAGTCCCCGGGCTCGCGCCCGGGGCTTCACGGGTTCGGTGGTTGGCCGGCGGTCGATGGCCTGAATCGAGGAGGCGAGTGGGTCGGCGTGAGGATGCGGAGCGTGGCGGACCTTCGCCGGCGACGCATCCGCAGGACCGCCAGGCGGCACTCATGCCGCCCGCGAGCCGGCACGGGCTCTTGGCTGCCGCCCTCTTGACCGGCGTCCTGCTCACCGCCCGCGTCGCCGCGGCCGCCGACGCCCCGCCCACGTTCGACTCCGACGTGCTGCCGATCCTGCGGGAGAAGTGCTGCAGCTGCCACAACGCCGACAAGAAGACCGGCGGCCTCGACCTCACGAGCCACGGCCAGGCCATGGCCGGCGGCAGTTCCGGCGAGGTGATCACCGCGGGCGACCCCGACGGCTCCTCTCTCTGGCAGGTGGTGACCCATGCCTCCGAGCCGAAGATGCCGCCGGAGTCCGACAAGCTGCCCGCCGCCGCGCTCGACGTCATCAGGCGTTGGATCGCGGCGGGGGCGATCGACAAGGCGGGTGGCCAGCCCGTGGCCCGCAAGACCTCCGCCATCGCCCTGACCGCCGGTGCGGTGGCCAAGCCCGAGGGCCCGCCCGTGATGCCGCCGCGGCTCCCGCTCGACGTGGTGACCCACGGCCGCCGCCCGACCACGGTCACGGCCCTGGCCGCCTCGCCCCACGGGGAGGCGATCGCGATCGGCGGTCGGAAGCAGGTGCTGCTCTACCACACTGGCAGCCTCGACTTCCTGGGCGTACTGCCGTTTCCCGAGGGCGTCGTGAAGGCGGTTCGCTTCACCCGTAACGGCAGACTCCTGCTCGCGGCCGGGGGAGTGGCGGCGAAGAGCGGCCGGGTTGTCGTCTGGGACGTGGCCACGGCGGCCCGCGTGGCCGAGGTGGGCGACGAGTTCGACGAGGTGCTCGCGGCCGACATCTCGCCCGACCAACGGCTGGTGGCCCTGGGCGGGCCGGCGAAGGTGGTCCGCATCCTGGCCACGGCGGACGGCGCGATGGAGGGCGAGATCCGTCGGCACACCGACTGGATCACGGCGCTGGAGTTCTCTCCCGACGGCAGACTGCTCGCCACCGGCGACCGGTCCGGCAACCTGCGTCTCTGGGAGACCCGTGGCACGCGGGACGCGGGCGTGCTCAAGGGGCACACCGGGCCGATCACGGCCGTCGCCTGGCGCGGCGACGGCGCGGTGCTCGCCAGCACTTCGGCAGACGGGTCGGTGCGGCTCTGGGATCCGAAGGAGGCGAAACAGGTGAAGACCTGGGCGGCGCACGGTGGCGGCGCCGAGTCGGTCGTCTGGCTCGCCGACGGGCGACTCGCGACGACGGGCCGCGACCGACGGGCGAAGCTGTGGAAGGGGGAAGGTGGCCTGGAGAGGGAGACGACGCCGCTGGGGGAGATCGGTACCGGCGTCGCGGTGACGGCCGACGGCGCGCGGATCCTGGCCGGCGACTGGGGGGGCGGCGTGACGGTGTTCACCGCGGCCGATGGCAAGCCGGCCGGCGTTCTCGACGCCAATCCCCCCAAGGTCGAGGCCCGGATCCGAGCCGCGGAGCAGACCCTGGCGGAGGTGGCCGCCGCGGGGCAGACGGTGGCCGAGAAGGCGAAAGCCGCCGCCGAGGCGCTGGCGGCGGCGGAATCGCAGATGGCCGCGGCCCGCAAGGCGGCCGAAGAGGCGACCGCCGAGTTCGAAGCCGCGAAGGCCCGCGAAGCCGAGGCGGCCAAGGCCGTGGAACGCTGGAAGGCCGAAGCCGAGTTCTCCCGCGGGTCATCCCCCGCCAAATGACGTCCGCCGCCGCCATGCCCGCGTTTGGGCAGCTCGGTGGCCCTTGCCGATCCTTCGCTCGGCGTCGCGACAGTCGCGGATGCTTTCGGCGGAGTCGGTCGGGGGCCCGCACAGAAGCCGGTGAACTTTGTCTCCGCCGCAGGACGATCCATCCCGCTGGAGCCAGATGTCGACAAAGTCCGCCGGCTCCGAATCCGCTCCGCTTCTCGGCCCCGCCCCCTTCGTCGCGCACCGGAGCCGGGCTGAACCTCAATCCGACGCGCGGTGGCGGACGATCTCCCCCTCCACCATGTAGATCACATCCTCGGCGATGTTCGTCGCCATGTCCGCGATCCGCTCGATGTGCTTCGAGACCGAGTTGATCCGCAGCAGGTTCTCCACCTCCTCGGGGTCGTCCTTGATGCCGCGCAGCACGCGGTGCCGGATCTGCAGACGGGCCTCGTCGACGACGTCGTCCTCCTCGCGGATCTGCCGGGCCAGCGACGGGTCGCCGTTGACGACCGAGTCGAGGCACTGTTTCACCATTTCCTGGGCCTGCATCGCCATCGTGCGGATCTCGGGCGGCAGCGTGTAGGGCTTGCCGCCGGCCAACTGGGCCACCCGCTTGGCGATGTTGCGGGCCAGGTCGCCCATCCGCTCCAGGTCATTGTTGATCTTGAGTGCGGCCACCACGAACCGCAGATCGGCCGCCACCGGCTGGTAGAGGGCGAGGATCTTCAGGCACTCCTCCTCGACCTCGACCTCCATGCGGTCGATCGCCTCGTCGTTGGCGATCACCCGTTGGGCCAGGGCCGCGTCGCGGTTGATGAGGGCGGTGATCGACTTGGAAATCGCCTCCTCGACGAGCGTGCCGACCTTGAGAATCCGCTCCTTGAGGCTCTCGATCTGGCGTTCGATGTGCTTGGTCATGGGCTCACCCGAAGCGGCCGGTCACGTAGGCCTCGGTTTCCCGCAGCACCGGCTTGGTGAAGATGTCGGTCGTGGGGCCGTATTCGATGAGGCGACCGAGGTACATGAAGGCGGTGTAATCGCTGGTGCGGCTGGCCTGCTGCATGTTGTGCGTGACGATCAGCACGGAGTAGCGGCCGCGCAGTTCCTGGATCAGATCCTCGACCTTGCCGGTGGCGATCGGATCCAGGGCCGAGCAGGGCTCGTCGAGCAGCAGCACCTCCGGCTCGGCGGCGATCGCGCGGGCGATGCACAGCCGCTGCTGCTGCCCCCCCGAGAGCCCCAAGGCGCTCTCGTGGAGCCGGTCTTTCACCTCGTCCCACAGCGCCGCGCCCCGCAGGCTCCGCTCGCAGACCTCGTCGAGCACGGGCCGCGCGTTCTCGCCGTCGATCCGCAGCGAGTAGACGACGTTCTCGTAGATGCTCATCGGGAAGGGGTTGGGCTTCTGGAACACCATCCCCATCCGCTTCCGCAGCTCGATCACGTCCATCCGCGGATCGTAGATCGAGTCGCCGTTGAGCCGCATGTCGCCGGTGATCCGCACGCTCTGCACGAGGTCGTTGAGCCGGTTCACGCTCCGCAGCAGCGTGGACTTGCCGCAGCCGCTGGGGCCGACGAGCGCCGTCACCTTGTTGTTCGGGATCGGCATGGTGATCCGGTGCAGGGCCTGCTTGGCGCCGTACCAGAGGTTGAAGCGATCGACTTCCAGCACCGGCACTTCCCGCAGCACGACCTCGTGCACCTCCGCCGGCACCTCGGCGCCGTTGGCCACGGCCAGCAGCCGGTCGCCGGGGACGGCCGCCCGCGGGTCGCCGGGGCGGCCGACGGGGGCGGCGTCGCGGGAGGGCTCGGTCTGGGCCTGCATGGAAGGACTCCTGTCTGTCGACATCCTACCTCGGGACGATCAGAACTGCTGCGCGACGTACCGGCGCCGCAGCCGGGCGCGGAGCCAGATGGCGGCCAGGTTGAGCAGGGCGATGATCGCCACCAGGAGGAAGGTGATCGTGAACACCATCGGCTGGGCGGCCTGGGCGTTGGGGCTCTGGAAGCCGACGTCGTAGATCAGGTAGGCGAGATGCATGAACTCGCGTTCGGGGTGGACGAAGGGGAAGGTGCCGTCCACCGGCAGGTCGAGGGCGAGTTTCTTGACGCCCACGAGCATCAGCGGGGCGACTTCACCCGCGCCGCGGGCCATCGCCAGGATGAGTCCCGTCATGATGCCCGGCAGCGCGCGGGGCAGCACGATCCGGCGAATCGTCTGCCACTTGCCGGCGCCGCACGCATACGAGCCCTCGCGCATCGAGTTGGGCACCGCCGCGAGCGCCTCCTCGGTGGCCACGATCACCACCGGCAGCGTGAGCAGGGCCAGGGTGAGCGACGCCCACAGCAGACCGCCGGTGCCGAAGGTCGGCTGGCTGTCGGCCACCAGGCTGGCCTTGAAGAACACCTCGTCGATCCCCGCCCCGAGCCCGTAGCAGAAGAAGCCGAGGCCGAAGGCGCCGTACACGATGCTCGGCACGCCGGCGAGGTTGTTGATGGCCACGCGGACGGCCGTGGTGATCGGCCCCGGCCCCGCATATTCCTTGAGATACAGGGCCGCGAGCACGCCGAACGGGGCGACGAGCAGGGCCATGATCAGCGTCATCGCCACCGTTCCCCAGATCGCCGGGAACACGCCGCCGGCGCTGTTGGCCTCGCGGGGGTCGTCGCCGAGGAACTCGCCCCACCGCGACAAGTAGACGCCCGCCTTGCCGCCGAGCGACAGCCGGTTCGGCTGCCAGGCGCGGACAATCTGGTCGAGGGGCAGCGTCACCGTCTGGTCCGTCGCCGTGACGAACTCCATCGCCCAGCCGGCGTTCTCGTCCTCCAGCCGCGACGTCTCCGCGTCGAGCCGTTTGGCTTCCGCCGCCACGCGAGCGGCCACCTGCCGCTCCGCTTCCCGGGTCGCCTCGATGCGACCCGCGTCGGCCGGGGCGTCGAGGCCCGCCTGCACCACGGCCAGCCGGGCGGCACGCAGTTCCCGCTGCAGTTCGCCGCGCTCCACGCGGTCGATTCGCTGGGCCGCCCGGAACCGCCGGCGCACCGTCGGATGCTCCCGCTCGAAAGCCCGCCATGCCGCCTCAGGCCCCTCGGCCACGACCCGCTCGCCATGCAGGAGCCGTTTCGGGAAGCCGTGAAACCGTCCCCCTTCCAGCCGCTCCACGGCCGTGGCCCATTCGGGCCGGCTCGTGGCCGTCACCGCCGCGTCGTCGAACCACTCGAAGTGCCGCCCCGTGATGTCGAAGTTCGCGACCCGCAGCAGACGCCGGGCCGGCCGGTCGCCTTCCGCCCGCTCGCGGTCGGTCACCTCCCCGAGTGCCGCGCCGCCATCCCGCAGCTGCGCCAGTTCCAGCGGCACCGGCCAGAAGGTCGCGGCCCCGCGCCAGGCGACGTAGCCGAGCAGGCCGACGATCATCGCGATGGCGAGGGCCAGGGCTCCCGCCGTGCACCACACCCAAGGCTCGCCCTGGGCGGCGAGGCTGGCATGGGCGGAACGCAGCCGCCGCGGCCGGGAGGCGAACCGCTCAGAGCTCATGGGCGCGTCTCCGGAACCGCTGCCGCACGACCTCGGCGACGGTGTTGAGCACGAAGGTGAGCGCGAACAAGGCCAGGGCCGCGAGAAACAGCACGCGGTAATGGGTGCTGCCGCGGGCGGCCTCGGGAAGTTCCGTGGCGATCGCGGCCGACAGCGTCTGGAAGCCGTTGAACAGGTTCCAGCCCATGAGGGGCGTATTGCCCGCGGCCATGAGCACGATCATCGTCTCGCCCACGGCCCGCCCCAGGCCGATCATCACCGCCGAGAACAGGCCGCTGGCGGCAGCCGGCACGATCACCCGGATCGCCGTCTGCCAGGGTGTGGCCCCGGCGCCGAGCGAGGCGCTGCGGAGGTGCTCCGGCACGCTCGACAGGGCGTCGTCGGCGATCGTGAACACGAGCGGGATGATGGCGAAACTCATCCCGATCGCCACCACCAGCGCGTTCCGCTGCACGTAGGTGCCGAACAGCCCTCCGCGGGTGTCGAGCCGCAGGGAGTCGAGCAACCCGGCCGCGGCGGCGGCCAGGCCCACGGCGAGGATCACGCCCCCCAAGAACACGCCCAACGCGGCGACCGCCGCCCGCGGCTGCGTCCACCCGACGGCGGCCCGCCGCAGCGCCGGATTCACGTACCGGCCCACCGCGAGGGTCGCCGCGACGGCGGCGACGGGAAGCAGGGCGACCATCCACCCGCCGAACCCGCTGCCCCGCCGGCCGTCGAGCCAGGCCTGCACGTCGCCCTCGAAGAGCACCCGCTCGAGCGCCGGCGCCGCCGCCCGGGCAGCCGCCACGCCCGCGGGGAGGCCGACCAGGCCGACGAGTGGAAACCGCCAGGCCGCCAGCCGGCTCCGCGTGCCGGCGGGGAGCAGTTGCCAGAGGTGCGCCGCCGCCAACAGCGTGAGCGGCACCACGAACAGGCCGGCCATCAACGGCATCAGCCCGCGCTCGACGAGCGGCGCGAACACGATCCCGGCGACGAATCCCAGCACCACGCTGGGCAGGCTGGCCATCATCTCGATGGTGGGCTTGATGCGGGCCTTCCAGCGCGGATGCATGAACTGGCTGGCGTAGATCGCGGCCAGGATGGCGATCGGCGTGGCGAACAGCATCGCATACAGCGTGGCCTTGAGCGTGCCGAAGATCAGGGGCACGAGGCCGAACTTCGATTCGAAGGCCTCGTGCCCGGTCGTCTCCCAGGCGTGCACAGGACCCGGGTAGTTCTCGTACCACGCCGGCCGCAGCAGAGTGCCGGCCGAGACGTCGGCGTGGCCGACGTCGAACGACCAGGTGCGGAGGGCCTGGTCGTTGGCGGCCAGCAGGCGGTTCTCGCGGGGCGAGATGCCGAGCGTCCAGGCCGCCCGACTGCCGCCACCCGACGGCGCGATCCGCAGCACCTCCGCTCCGGTCGTGGCCTGGAAGAGGCGGATGCCGCCGTCGAGCCCGTCGCGCGACTCGGCCACTGCGAACAGCCGCGATCGGGGCGAGGCGGCGAGCGCGGCCACCCGCCCGCCGCGGCCGGGGAATGTCCGGGCCGCCACTGTGGCCAGGCCGTCGGCCGCCGCCGCGTCGTCCCGCCGGGCCGTGAAGAAGAGTCGCACGTCGCCGGCCGTGTCGGCCACGGCCAGCGTGGCCCCGCCGAAGAGCCGCTCCACCCTTGCCACGCCGGGATCGCCAGGGGCGGCGTCGAACGTCTCCATGGACTCCGGCCGCGTGACGTCGCGGATCACGTAACGGCGGGCGGCGCCGTCCGCCGCGAAGAGGAAGAGCTGGTCGCCGAGGCCGCTGATCCGCACGAACCCGGGCCGGAAACCGGCGATCGGCTCGACCGTCGCCCCGGTCGTCTTCACGGTCACCTTGCCGGTGAGCATGCTGCGCTTCGTCGTGCCGCGTTCCAGGCGGACCCGGCCGGCCTCGTCGAGCGCCGCCACGAGCGTGCCGTCGTTCAGGGGCACCACGTCCACGTCGCGAATCGGCCCGCCGAGCGGCTGCGATGGGGGCCCCAGCTCCGTCACCAGCCGCACGCGGCCGAAGCGATCGTTCGCACCGCGGAAGAAGATCGTGTCGTCGCTGGATCGGGCCGTGCCGACGGGCAGCCCGCGGATCGACTCCGGCACGTCGTCCTGCGACACGAACTCCGAGTCCAGCCCCAGCCGGCCCGTACGAAACGTGCCGTCTTCGAACCCGGCGACGGCGAGCAGTCCGCCGGGCTCCGTGCGCAGGGCCGTCCAGCCCTCCAGGCCGCACTCCCGCGCCGGCCGCGAGAGGAGCGGCTCGCCGGTCGCCGTCGCCTGCACGTCCACGCGGTCCTGGCCCACCGCGCCGCTGCCGCCGTCGAGGCTCCAGACCACGGCCCCCGATTCATCCATGCCCAGCCTGACGGGGTCGCGGCCGCCAACGATGTCGGCGTGGCCCGGGGTACTGCGGGCGGACCGGAAGAGCGGCACCGCCACCGTGAACAGGTAGACCCCCACCAGGAGCACCGCCACGATCGTGCCGATGCCGCCGAGCGTGATCATGGCGCGGGCGATCAGATCGCCGGCCCGCACCCAGGGACGGGTCTTTCGGCGCCGCGCACGCCCCGTGAATGTCGCCGTCTCGGGCATGCGAAGGGCCGTTCGGCGGGGTCGGTTCTGGCGGTCAGGGAGTCGCGATGCCGACCCGGCCGAGGGCCTCGCGGGCCAGCTCGCCCGTCACGGGGAGATAGCCGTCCTTCTTCACGTCGGCCTGGCCGGAGGCACTGAGGACGTAGCGGAGAAACTCCCGCCGCAACGGATCCAACTGGCTGCCGGGCTTGTGATTCACGCTCACCAGCAGAAAGCGGGCCAGCGGGTATTCTCCGTCATACGCAGCCCGCGGCTCCGGCGCGACGAAGGCGTCGCCGGATTCCGCGGCCAGGGGCAGTGGTCGGACGCCCGCGGTGCGGTACCCAATGCCGCTGTAGCCGATGGCGAACCGGTCGTTGGCGACTGCCTGGACGACCGCCGAACTGCCGGGTTGCTCCTTGACCGTCGGCTTGAAGTCGCCCTTGAACAGGGCGTGCTCCTTGAAGTAGCCGTAGGTGCCGCTCGACGCATTGCGGCCGTAGAGACTGATCGGCCGATCCTTCCACTCGCCGCCGAGCCCGAGATCGCCCCAGGTGCGGATCTCCGCCTTGGCGCCGCCGTTGCGGTTCTTCGAGAAGATCGCGTCCACCTGCTGCAGAGACAGGCCCGCCAGGGGATTGTCCTTGTGCACGAACACGGCCAGCATGTCGATCGCGGCCGGCAACGCGGTGGGCGGATAGCCGTGCTTCTCCTTGAAGGCGTCGATTTCCGACGGCTTCCAGTCGCGGCTCATGGGGCCGAACGTGGCCGTGCCCTCGCTGAGGGCCGGCGGGGCGGATGCAGACCCCTTCCCCTCGATGCTCTCGCTGACGCCGGGGTAAAACTTCTTGAACCCCTCGACCCACAAGGCCACGAGGTTGTTCATGGTGTCGGAGCCGACGAACTTCAGCGAGCCGGCCACCTCCCCGGGCACCTTCTCGTAAGCGACGAGCGCCGGATCGATGTCCTGGGCGACCGCCACGGCACAGCCGAGCAGCCCGCAGAACAACGCCGCCGCCGTGCTCGCCCGCAGTCCGGTCGTCCACATCATTGGGGGCCACGTGCTCCGTAGGCTGGCGGTCCGCTCCGCGACGAAATCTCGCCCCGAATGACCCTGGTCTATTCGCCGAATGTGAGGATTTCGTGAGGGCTGTGCCGGGCCGGGAAAACGTCAATGGTGCGCCGTGTCGGCCGCTGTTCGCTCGGGTGCGAACCCGCGGCGGACGGTGTGTTCCTTCGCCGTCCGCGGCGTCACCAGGGGCCTGATACGGCTCACACTCGAGCCTCGCGCGGAAAAAGGTGACAGCCATCATTTGCCGGTCGCCGCAGGCGACACGGCCCCGGCCGAAGGCCGGGGCCTCCAGACACATGGTGGCTGTCACCTTTTTCAACCTTCTTTCTGCCAAGCCTTTGAATCAAGTGTGATCCGTATGAGGACGGCAGGGCCGACAGGGCCCGGCGATTCCGCGGCGACCGGCCTGGGCGACCGTTGTCGGAGGGCGGGCGACCGCACTATCCTGCCAACCAGGGCGATCGCGTCGCATCCGTCGGACATCGACCACGAGCGGCGCGCGGCCCGCGTCATGGGGCTCGACTTCCAGTTCGCGGGCGGCGAACCCGCACGCGTGCGCCAGGAGATCCTCGCATGATCCGGTTGCCGGCGGCCTGCCTGCTCCTCGCGCTCGCCGCGACGGCGTCGGCCGCGGAGGTCACCGTCTCCTCGCCCGCCGAACTGCGGGCCGCCCTGCCGGCGCTCGGCGACGGCGACACGCTCCGCATCGCGCCTGGCGAATACCCGGGCGGGCACCAGGTCGCCGGCCGCACGGGGCTCACCGTCACCGCGGCCGATCCGACCCGGCCGCCGCTGTTCGTCGGCGGCGGCGAAGCCTGGCACTTCTCCCGCTGCCCCGGACTGACCGTGACCCACCTCCGCGCCCGCGGCCAGACCGACAACGGCATCAACGTCGACGACGGCGGCGAGCGGGACCGCCCGATCGCGGGGATCACGCTCGCGCACCTCGAGATCCACGAGGTGGGGCCGCGGGGCAATCACGACGGGATCAAGGGGTCGGGCCTCTCGGACCTCACGATCCGCGATTGCCACATCGAAGGCTGGGGCGGCCAGGGCATCGACCTGGTCGGCTGTCATCGCGGGCGGATCACCGGCTGCCGCCTCGTTGGCCGGGAGGGCTGCGACGCCACCGCGGGCGTGCAGTTGAAGGGGGGCTGCTCGGAGATCGTGGTCGAGGGCTGCCGCTTCCAGAACGCCGGCGGCCGCCCCCTCAACCTCGGCGGCTCGACGGACCACGGGTTCTTCCGGCCGCCCGACGCGAAGCACGAGGCGGCGAAGCTCGTCGTCCGCGACAACGTGATCGAGGGGGGCGAATGCGCGGCCGCCTTCGTGGGCGTCGACGGGCTGGAGTTTTGCGGCAACACGATCCTCTTTCCCGAGCGCTGGATCTTCCGCATCCTCCAGGAAACCACGGCGCCCGGGTTCGCTCCCTGCCGCGACGTGCGGGTGACCGGCAACCGGATCGTGTTCCGCCGCGGCCAGCTTCGGGCGGACGTGAACGTCGGGGACGGGACGGCGCCGGAGACGTTCGTGTTCGCCGACAACCGCTGGTTCGCCGCGGACCGGCCCGAGGCGTCGCGGCCCGCCCTGCCGGTGCCGGAGCAGGGGGGCGGCTACGGCGCGGATCCCCGCTGAGACCGGGGAGCGGCGGGAGGGCCGCCCGGCCAGTCGCCGTTCGGAAGAGCGTAGGATTGGGACATGGACACGATGCTTGAAATCGCCAAACGAGTGGACGAGTTCATGATGGAACGGTCGCCGGTCCACGACACCATGCGCAGGCTTGCCCGGACTTTCGCAGACCTCGAAATTCCTTTCGCGATCGCCGGAGCGATGGCTGCGAACGCGCATGGTCACCGCAGAACGACGGCCGACGTGGATATCCTGGTGCGCCGGGAGGATCTCGTTCGTTTCAAGGACCGATGGATCGGTCGCGGATGGGCGGATCTTTTCGCAGGATCGAAGGGTTTTCGAGACACGTCGAACGGCGTCAAAGTCGACGTGCTGATCGTGGGTGATTACCCGGGCGACGGCAGACCCAAGCCGGTATCGTTTCCGGACCCGGAATCGGTGCGGGAAGTTCGTGACGAAAGCATGCCCTACGTCAATCTCGTGTCATTGCTCGAATTGAAGATCGCCAGGGGGATGACGGCTGTCCATCGACTTCAGGACCTGGCAGATGCGATCCAGTTGATCCGCGTGAACTCTCTGCCCCGGAATTACTCGGGCCGGCTCGATCCGTTCGTCCGAGACAAGTTCGACGAACTCTGGCAAGCTGCGCAGGTCTCGGAAGACTACTGATCCGGCCCACACCCGAGCCTCACGACCGGGAAGCGTGGCTGGCGGAGGCGTCCTATGCCCGGTCGTCGGCCGCGCTCCCCGGCGGCGCTTTTCGCTCAGGTGCGAACCCGCGGCGGACGGTGTTCTCCGTGACGGTCCGGGGCGTCACGAACTGCAGCAGGTAATCGGGGCCGCCGGCCTTGCTGCCGATGCCCGACATCCGGTAGCCGCCGAACGGCTGGCGGTGCACGAAGGCCCCGGTGATGCCCCGGTTGAGATAGACGTTGCCCGCGGCGAGCTCCCGCCGCGCCCGCTCCAGCCGCGACGGGCTGCGGGAACAGATGCCGGCGGTGAGCGCGTAAGCGGTGCCGTTGGCCAGTTCGATCGCGTGGTCGAAATCGCGGGCCCGGATCACGGCGAGCACGGGCCCGAAAATCTCCTCCTGCCCGAGCGGCCCGGCCGGATCGACGTCCACGAACGCATGCGGCCCGACGAACCAGCCACGGTCGGCGAGCGGCCCCGCCTCCACACCCGCGAGTTCGCGGGCGGTTCGTCGGCCGAGCTCGACGAACGACCGCACCCGCTCGAACGCCTCCCGATCGACGAGCGGACCGACGACCGTGCCCGGATCGGCGGCGGGCCCCACGGCGAGGCTGCGGATCGCGCCGGCCAGCCGCGCCGCGAACGCGTCGTGCACGCTCGCCAGCACGATCGCCCGTGAGCAGGCGGAGCACTTTTGGCCCTGGAAGCCGAAGGCGCTGCGGACGACGGCTGCCACCGCCTCGTCGAGGTCGGCGTCGTCGTCCACGATGATCGCGTTCTTGCCCCCCATTTCCGCGATCACCCGCTTCACGAGCCGGGCTCCGGCGGCGGCGCTCGCCGCAGCGGCCTGGGCGTTGATCGCCAGGCCCACCGCCCGCGACCCGGTAAAGACGACCGTCGCGACGTCGGGATGGGCGACCAGCGGCGGCCCCACCTGCTCGCCCCGGCCGGGCAAGAGCGCGAGCGCCCCCGGCGGCACGCCCGCCTCGAGGAGGATCTCGTGGAGCCGCAACGCCGTGAGCGACGACTGCTCCGCGGGCTTCATCACGACCGTGTTGCCCGTGACGAGGGCCGCGGTCGTCATTCCCGCGAGGATCGCCAGCGGGAAGTTCCAGGGGGCGATCACGGCCGTCACGCCACGGGGCAGGAAAGCCGAGGCGTTCTCCTCGCCCGGCACGTCCACCCGGCGGGGCCTGCCGAGTTGCTCAGCCTCGCGGGCGTAATACATGCAGAAGTCGATCGCCTCGGCGACGTCGGCGTCGGCCTCGCGCCACGGTTTGCCCACCTCGAACACCTGCAGGGCCGCCAGTTCGAATCGCCGATGCCGCATGATGGCTGCGGCGTTCCGCAGCACCGCCGCCCGACGCTCGCAGCCCGCGTCGCGCCACGCCGGCAGCGCCGCCTGGCAGGCGGCCACGGCCCGGGCCACGTCGCCCGGCGTCGCGGCCGAGACCTGGGCCACGAGCCGGCCGTGGTCCGCGGGATCGTGCCTTGGAAACCGCTCGCCGCGCTCCTCGCGCGTGCCGCCGATCACCACGGGCACCGCCTCGGGGCGGCCTTCGTCGCATCGAGCCCGGGCCCGGGCCACGGCCTCCTGCAGCGCACGCCGCGCGGGCTCGAGGGCGAAGTCGGTGAGCGGCTCGTTGTGGAAGGCGGCGGGATCCACGGGCGGTGCCTCACGTTCGGAAGTGGCGGTCGGGCCGGGCGGCGCCAGCAGCGTGGCCGGCGGCACGTGCTGCACGAAGCCGGCCCGCAGGAACGAGTCGTTCGACGAGTTCTCGAGCAGCCGGCGGACGAGGTAGGCCATGCCGGGGACGAGTTGGCCGTAGGGCATGTAGACCCGCAGCCGCCAGCCCGCGGCCGTGACGGCCTCCTTCTCCGGGTCGGCCATGCCGTAGAGCATCTGCATCTCGACGTCGCGGCGGTCGAGCCCGAGCCGTTCGGCCACCGCCATGCCGTGGGCCAGCGAGCGGAGGTTGTGGCTGCCGAGCGCCGGCCGCAGCCAGCGGGCGTGCTCCATCACGAACGTCGTCGCCGTCTCGTAGCAGCGATCGGTCTCCCACTTCCGCTCCCACACCGGCACCGGCCAGCCGGCGGCCCGGGCGTGGATCGTCTCGTGGTCCCAGTAGGCACCCTTCACGAGCCGCACCCAGACGGGCGTGCCCCGACGCTCGGCCCAGGCCGCGAGTTCGGCCAGGTCATGGATCGCGTCGCGGAGGTAGCACTGGATCACGATCCCGCAGTGCGGCCAGCCGCGAAACTCCTCCTCCATCGCGATCCGCTTGAAGATCGCCAGCGTCAGATCCTTGGTGGCATGGCTCTCCATGTCCACGTGCACCTGCCCGCCGTGATCGCGGGCCGCCCGCCACAAGGGCCGCAGCCGCGCCAGCACGCGATCGCTCGTGCCCGCGGGATCGATGGCGTCGAACCGGCCGTCGAGCGCGGACAATTTCATCGACACGTTCACCCGCGGCAGCGGCGTCCCGCCCGGGCCCTCGTCCACGAGCCGGTCGGCCGGCCAGCGGGCGGCCAAGGGGGGCATCTCGGCGAGCAGCCGCGCATAGGCGGCGGCGTAGGCGTCGGCCTCGGCGTCGCTGATCACCGCTTCGCCAAGCAGGTCGAGCGTGAAGGCCCGGTGCCGCCGCCGCTGCGCCAGCGCCGCGGCCGCCGCCTCCTCGGGCGTCGTGCCGGCGATGAACCGGCGGGCCTGGGCGAGCGTCGCGGCCCGCACCGCCCGGGTCGCGAAGGGCGCGAGCAGGCCGGAGCGGGCGGCCTGGAGCGCCGCGCGGAGCGGGTTGGGAAGCCGCGCCACGAGGTCGTCGTCGAGATACTCGCGGACGTGGCGGTCGAGCGCCGCCGGGTCGTCGAGCATCGGCATGCAGTCCACGAGCCGGAAGAGCCGCACCTTGAGCTCGTCGTCGTGCGTGGCCCACTCGCCCGCCTGCTGGGCCCAGTAGTCGGCGGAGGCGATGCCCGGTTGTGCGGCCAGCGCCCGCTCCAGCAGCCGCCGGCCGATCTCCTGCACGCGGGCCTCGATCGCCGTGCGGTCGGCGGCGGTGAGCCGGGTCGGAGGCGGAATCGCGGCGGCCATCGCAGCCCCTACTTCGGCTTGCCGCCGGGCGGCTCCCCGGCCTTGGCATCGTCGAGGATGATGGACGCGGAGTTGATGCAGTACCGCAGGCCGGTGGGGGGCGGGCCGTCGT
>JBIPLS010000060.1:0-16528 GCA_044368305.1 Pirellulales bacterium | reverse complement strand
TACGGGCTCTCCGCGCTGGCTTCCAATTGGGCCAACAGCGGGCTCAATCCGGCGATCGAGGTCGATCCCTACCACGATCCGGTGCTCGCTCACGGTGCCGAGGATCGCCGTTGCGAGGGCTACGTCACCGACATCGTCTTCGACCGCGCGATGGACTTCATGGGCCGCATGCAGGCCGAGGGGCGGCCGTTCCTCGTCCATCTGGCGACGCCGACGCCGCATCGCCCCGAGATTCCCCGGCGGGACTGGCGGAACCCCTACGCGGGGCAGGCTGTGCCCGCGGGCGTCACGCTGCCCGACCGGTATTACGGGATGATCGCGAACATCGACGAGAACGTCGCCCGGCTGGAGGCGTTCCTCGCGGCGCGGGGGCTCCGGGACGACACGATCGTCGTCTACACCAGCGACAACGGCACGCAATCGCCCGAAGCCGAGCGGATCTACAACGCGGGCATGCGGGGCCGAAAGACGGAGTTGTGGGACGGCGGCCACCGCGTGCCCCTGTTCGTCCGCTGGCCGGCCGGAGGCATCGGTGGCGGTCGCGACGTGGCCGAACTGGCGCACGCACAGGACCTGCTGCCCACGCTCGCGGAGCTGTGCGGGATCGCGCCGGCCTGGCGGTATCCGCTCGACGGCGTGAGCCTGGTGCCGCTCATGCGCGGCGGGCGCTGGGATCATGCGGGCCGTACCATCGTCATCCAGTACGGCACCGACGGCGAGCCCTGGAATCAGGCCGCGGCCCTGAGCGGTTCCTGGCGGCTGCTGGCCGGCGGGAAGCTGTTCGACGTCGCCACGGATCCCGGCCAGCGCACGGACGTGGCCGAGCGATTTCCGGATGTGGTGGCCCGGATGTCCGCCGCCTACGACGCCTGGCACTCGCGGGCGCATGCCGAGTTCGTGAAGCCGCGGTTCATCGACGTGGGTCGCGCGGACGAGCCGCGGGTGACGCTCTACGCCGGCGACTGGGACGGCGGCTACTGCGACGCCCCCGGCCAGCTTGCCAAGGCCGACACGTTCGGCACCTACCACGTCGAGATCGCCCGGCCGGGCCGCTACCGTCTGGAACTCGCCCGCTGGCCTTTCGAGTCGGGGCTGCCGCTTGCGGCCCCGAACCGGCCCGGCGACCCGGACCATGCGGCCCGGCCGATCGCGCGGGCCGCCGTGAAGCTCGACGGCACGGTGCTCGCGGAGGCGAAGACGTCGCCGGCCGACGCGACGGCCGGCTTCGCCGTGGACCTGCCGGCGGGCCGCCACGCACTCGAGGGAGTGTTCTTCGACGCGGACGGCCGGCCGCTGTGCGGGGCCATGTATCTGCGGGTCGCGTTCGCTTCTCCAGCCGCTGAACCCGGCCGTTGACCGGCCGCGGTTCAGCAGCAGCCGGGCCAGCGGGCCTGGACGTCGCGGCCGGCGTACACGGCCCCGTCGCCGAGCGACTCGGCGATCCGCAGCAACTGGTTGTACTTCGCGATCCGGTCGCTCCGCGACGCCGAGCCCGTCTTGATCTGCCCGGTCGAGAGGCCCACGGCCAGGTCGGCGATCGTGGCGTCCTCCGTTTCGCCGCTGCGATGGCTGGCGATCGAGGTGTAGCCGGAGCGGTGGGCGAGCGACACGGCCGCGATCGTCTCCGTCAGCGTGCCGATCTGGTTGACCTTCACGAGGATGCTGTTGGCCACGCCCTCGGCGATGCCGCGCGAGAGCCGCTCGGAGTTGGTCACGAACAGATCGTCGCCCACGAGTTGCACCTTGCCGCCGAGCTTGTCGCTGATCGCCTTCCAGCCCTTCCAGTCGTCCTCCGAGCAGCCGTCCTCGATCGACACGATCGGGTACTTGCCCGCCAGGTCGGCGAAGAAGTTCACCATCCCGGCCGAGTCGAGCTTCTTGCCCTCGATGGTATAGGTGCCGCTCTTGGCGTCGAAGAGCTCGGTCGCGGCGACGTCGAGGGCGATCGCGATCTGCTCGCCGGGCTTGTAGCCGGCGTTGCCGATCGCGGCCAGGATCACCTCCAGGGCCTCGGCGCAGGTGCCGATGTGCGGGGCGAAACCACCCTCGTCGCCGACGGCCGTGGCCAACTTCTTGTCCTTGAGCACCTTCTTGAGGGCATGGAAGGTCTCCACGCCGGCGCGAAGGGCCTCGTCGAAGGTCTCGAAGCCCAGCGGCATGACCATGAACTCCTGCACGTCGAGCGGATTGTCGGCGTGGGCGCCGCCGTTGATGATGTTCATCATCGGCGCGGGCAGGAGGCGGGCGGCGGCGCCGCCCAGGTAGCGGTAGAGCGGCAGGCCGCAGTGCTCGGCGGCCGCGTGGGCCACGGCCATCGAGACACCGAGGATGGCGTTGGCGCCGAGCTCCTTCTTGTTCGGTGTGCCGTCGAGCTCGAGCATCATTTCATCGACGGCCGTCTGGTCGAGCGCGTCGATGCCGTCCAGTTCCTCGGCGATCCGGGTGTTGACGTTTTCCACCGCCTCGAGCACGCCCTTGCCGAGGTACACGCCCTTGTCGCCGTCCCGCTTCTCCCAGGCCTCGTGGGCGCCGGTGCTGGCTCCCGAGGGCACTGCGGCCCGGCCGAAGGCCCCGTCGGCCAGCGTCACGTCGACCTCGATGGTGGGGTTGCCGCGGCTGTCGAGGATCTGGCGGGCGTGGACGTCGACGATCGTGGACATGGAAGAGGCCTCGGGAATGCGGGTGGGGACGGAAACCGGCGGCAATTGTGCGGGTCGGGAGCAGGGATGCAAGAGGTTCCTGGGCCGGGCATGGCTGACTTGCAAACCGGGGGTATCCTGCGGAGAAGCGATCCGCCGACCTGCGGCGGGTCAATTCGTTCCCCAGCGGCGTGCTGATTCATGTTCACCGGCCTCGTCGAGTCGCTCGGCCACGTCGTCGCCGTCGTGCCCGAGCCACCGGGCGTGCGGCTCGTCGTCGAGGCGGGTGCGATCGCCGCCGACGCGCGGCTCGGAGACAGTATCTGCGTGAGCGGCTGCTGCCTGTCGATCGTGCAGGCGGAAAACGCCGCGCTGCACTTTCAGCTCGGCCCCGAAACGCTCGCCCGCACCACGCTGGGCGGCCTCGCGGCCGGGGCGCCGGTCAACTTGGAGCGTTCGCTGCGGCTTTCCGACCGGCTCGGCGGCCACGTCGTCACCGGCCACGTGGACGGCGTCGGGAGGCTCGCCGCGCGGGAGCAGGACGGCGCGTGGGTGACCTGCCGGTTTTCGGCCCCCCCTGCCCTGCTCGGCCAGATGGCGGCCAAGGGTTCGGTGGCCGTGGACGGCGTGAGCCTGACGGTGGTCGAGGCCGCGGCCGACTTCTTCAGCGTGGCGCTGATCCCGCACACGCTCGCCGGCACCACGCTCGGCGGCCTCGCGGAGGGCGACCGAGTGAACCTGGAGACCGACCTGCTCTTCAAGTACGTGGCCCGGCTCCTCGCGGCGGGCGATCAGGTGGGCGGACGATGACGCACGACGACCCGGTCGAACGGCCCGCCGCACCCCCGCCGCGGCAGACCACCGCGTTTCTCAAGAAGCTCTTCGCGCAGGTCGGCTTCACGATCGACGCCCGCCGCGGCCAGAACTTCCTCGTCGACCTGAACCTCGTGGACCTCGTCGTCCGCACGGCCGACATCCGCCCGCAGGACGTCGTGCTGGAGGTCGGCACCGGCACCGGCGTGCTCACGGAGCGGCTCGCGGCGGCCGCCGCCCGGGTGGTGACCTGCGAGATCGACCCGCGGCTCGCGCAACTCGCCCGCGACCGGCTCGTCGAGCGGGAGAACGTCGCCTTCGTCGAGGGGGACGCGCTGGCCGCCAAGCACCGCCTCGCGCCGGCGGTGCTCGAGGCCGTGGCCGCGGCGCTCGCCGCCGCGCCGGGGGGCCGGTTCCTGCTCGTGGCGAACCTGCCCTACTGCGTGGCCACGCCCGTGATCTCGAACCTCCTCGCGGTGCCGCGACCGTTCGACGTGGCCGTCGTCACCGTGCAGCGGGAGATGGCGGAGCGGATGACGGCCGCGGCGGGAGGGCACGCCTACAACGGGCTCTCGTTGTGGGTCGGAGCCCAGTGCCGCGGCGAGATCGTGCGGGTGCTGCCGCCGAGCGTCTTCTGGCCACGGCCGGGGGTGGACTCGGCGATCGTGCGGCTCGACCTGGAGCCCGAGCGGCGGGCGCGGATCGAGGATCGCGGCCGCTTCCACGACTTCGTCCGCGCCGTCTTCTGCCACCGGCGCAAGGTGCTGCGCGGCGTACTCGCGCGGATGGCGGCGGGCCGCGACAAGGACGCCGGCCGCCGGCTGGTGGAGGATCTGTTCGCCGCGCTGATGCTCCCCCCCGAAGTCAGGGCGGAGGACATCCCGCCCGACGAGTTCGTGGGGCTCGAGCAGGCCTTCGCCGCCGCGGTGTCCGCGGCGGAAAACTCTCCCTGACCGGCCGCAGCGGCCGCGTTCGGCCCGCCTGTGGGCCCGCTGCGACCGGCCAAAACGCGGAAAAACCGCGGCGGCAGCCGGGTGGGCCGAAACTTCCGGTTGTCTGGCGCGGACGGGTAGACTGTGGCCGACCGGCGGGGTTCCTGCCGAATCCCTGTGGAGGTCTCGGGCGAGGAAAGCGAGGGCGGAGGCGTTCCCGGCAGTGATTCCCAATCCCACCAGCGACGCCTCGTTCGCTCCGACGATCGTCGATCTCCTCCGCCAGCGGGCCGCCTACCGCCCCCACGACCGGGCGTTCACGTTCCTCGTCGACGGCGAGAACGAGGAACTCAACATCACCTACGCCGAGCTCGACCGGAAGGCCCGGGCCGTCGGGGCGTGGCTGATGGAGCGGGGCATGGTGGGGCGGCGGGTGCTGCTCCTCTACCCCTCGGGCCTCGACTTCATCGCAGCTTTCATGGGCTGCCTGTACGGCGGGGCGATCGCCGTGCCGGCGTATCCGCCCCGCAAGAACCGGTCGGTCGAGCGGATCGAAGCCATCGCCGCCGACGCCGACGCCGCGGTGGCCCTCACCACCCGTGACGTGCTCGACCGCTTCGACGGCCTGCGGGCCGCGGCCCCGAGCCTCGAGCACCTGGTCTGGCAGGTGGACGCCGAAATCGAGCCGCGGCAGGCCGACCGCTGGGAGCGGCCCGACATCGACGGCGACACGCTCGCCTTCCTGCAATACACCAGCGGCTCGACCGGCACGCCCAAGGGCGTGATGCTCGCGCACGAGAACCTGCTCCACAACGCGCTGCGGATCATGCAGGCCTTCGAGATCACCCGCAGCCAGTCGGGCGTGTTCTGGCTGCCGAGCTTCCACGACATGGGCCTGATCGGCGGCATCCTGGTGCCGCTGTACGGCGGCAAGTTCAACGTCCTCATGTCGCCCGTCGCCTTCCTGCAAAAGCCGCTCCGCTGGCTGCAGGCGATCTCGAAATACCGGGCCACCATCAGCGGCGGGCCGAACTTCGCCTACGAGCTCTGCGTCCGCAAGACCACGCCGGAGCAGCGGGCCGCGCTCGACCTCTCCAGCTGGTCGCTGGCCTTCAACGGTGCCGAGCCGGTGCGGGCCGAGACGATCGACGCGTTCTGCGAGGCCTTCGCGCCGGCCGGCTTCCGCCGCCAGGCCTTCTATCCCTGCTACGGTCTCGCCGAGAGCACCTTGATGGTCACCGGCGGGATGAAGTTCGAGCCGCCGGTGATCCGCTCCTTCGACGCGGCGTCGATCGAGACCGGCGCGGCCGTGCCGCGGCCTGCGAACGCGACCGGTGCCCGCCGCCTGGTGGGCAGCGGTCGCGAGCTCGACGGCCAGGACGTGCTGATCGTCGATCCCCAGACCTGCGAGGCCCTGCCGCCGGGCCGCGTGGGCGAGATCTGGGTGAGCGGCCCGAGCGTCGCCCATGGCTACTGGAACCGGCCGGAGGAGTCGCAGGCCACGTTCGGCGCGATGCTCGCCCAACCCGAGGCCGCCGGGCCGGCCCAGGGCGTCGCCAAGTGGCGGCCGAATCCGGGACCCTATCTGCGGACCGGCGACCTGGGGTTCTTCGACGACGGCGAACTGTTCGTCACGGGACGGCTCAAGGACCTGATCATCATCCGGGGCCGCAACCACTACCCGCAGGACATCGAGCACTCCGTCGAGGAGGCGAGCAACCTGGTCCGGGCGGGGAGCGTCGCCGCCTTCGCGGTGGAGGTGGACGGCCGCGAGCGGGTGGTGGTGGTGGCGGAGGTGGAGCGCGGGCGGCGCGACGCCGCCGAGGTGGTGGCCGCCTTCGAGGCGATTCGCAAGCGGCTGGCGACCGAGCACGAAGTGGCCGCGGAGGCGATCGTTCTCGTCCGCCCCAACAGCATCCCCAAGACCTCCAGCGGCAAGATCCAGCGGCACGCCACGAAGCGTCAATTCTTGGAGAACACGCTCGACGTGGTCGAGCAGCACGTCGGCTGGCTGGCCCCGGCCGCCGCCCCATCGCCCGCGTCGGAGCCGCCGCGGCTGGCCCGTCAGCGGCCCGTGGGCGAGTCCTCCCGGGCCCATCGGCCCGACCGCGACCTGCCGCGGGAGATCGTGGAGACCGTCTTCGAGCACGTCCGGCGCATCGCCAAGGAACGGGCCGGCAGCCTCACGCTCGACACCAACATCGTCGAACTCGGCCTCGACTCCCTGGAGCGGATGGAGATCGTGGCCAGCCTGGAGGAGGCCTTCGGCGCCCGCTTCCCCGAGCAGGTGCTGCCGCAGATCGAGACCTGCCGCGAGGTCACCGAGGCGATCATCGACCACATGCCCGTCGAGGGCCGCATCGGCGGGCAGGCGGCCCGCGTGGTGGCGGAGATCGCTCCCGATGCCTATCGGATCGACCAGTTTCCGGAGGTGCGGGCGCTGGAGCAGAACTTCGCCACGGTCCGCGACGCCGGCCTGGAGAATCCCTACTTCAGCTTGCACGAGGGCCTGACCAACGACCGGACGGTGATCGGCGGCCGGGAGATGATCAGCTGGGCCACCTACAACTACCTCGGCATGTCCGGAGACCCGGCGGTGACGGCGGCCTCCAAGGAGGCCATCGACCGCTACGGCACGAGCGTCTCCGCGAGCCGCCTCGTGTCGGGGGAGAAGACGATCCACCGCGAGCTGGAGCGGGAGATCGCCCGCGTGATCGGCACCGAAGACGCGATCACGTTCGTGGGGGGGCATGCGACCAACGAGACGGTCATCGGCCACGTGGTCGGCCCGGGCGACCTCGTGCTCCACGACGCCCTGGCCCACAACAGCCTCCTGCAGGGCGCCGTCCTTTCGGGGGCACGCCGCCGGCCGTTCCCGCACAACGACTTCGCCGCGGCCGACGCCCTGCTCTCCCAGATGCGGAGCCAGTATCGCCGCGTGCTGATCGTCATCGAGGGCATCTACAGCATGGACGGCGACTTCGCCGACCTGCCGAAGTTCATCGGCGTGGCGAAGCGGCACAAGGCCCTGTTGATGGTGGACGAGGCCCACTCGATCGGCGTGATGGGCCGGCGAGGCCGCGGCATCGGGGAGCACTTCGGCGTCGCTCCCGCCGACGTGGACCTGTGGATGGGCACCCTCTCCAAGGCGCTCGGCAGCTGCGGCGGCTACATCGCCGGCACGCACACGCTCGTCCGCTGGCTGAAGTACACGGTGCCGGGCTTCGTCTACTCCGTCGGCCTGCCGCCGGCCGCCGCCGGCGCGGCGCTCGGCGCCCTGCGGCTGCTCGAGCGGGAGCCGCAGCGGGTGGAGCAGCTCCATGCCAATGCCCGCCTGTTCCTCCAGCTGGCCCGCGAGGCGGGCCTCGACACCGGGCCCTCGGGCGGGTCGGCGATCGTGCCGATCATCCTCGGCAACTCGATGAACGCCCTCCGCCTGTCGCGGGCCCTCTTCGCGCGGGGGATCAACGTGCAGCCGATCCTCTACCCGGCGGTCGAGGAGCGGGCCGCCCGGCTGCGGTTCTTCATCACGTCGCGGCACACGCCGGATCAGATCCGCCGCACGGTGGCCGCCATGCAGGAGGAGCTGGCGAAGATCGACCAGCAGCATGCCCGGCGACCGGTCGGCGTCGCCTGACCGTTCGGCTTCGCGCTGCGGGTCGCGGCTCGTATAACTCGCGGCATGCCCGCCCCGGAGACCACGAGCCACCGGCTCGTCCTGCCCGCCGACGCCAACCATCACGGCACCCTGTACGCGGGCAGCCTGCTGCGGTACGCGCTAGAGGCGGCCTACGCGGCGGCCTGCCGCGGTGCCGGTGCGGGGGCGAACCTGATGCTGCGGCGGGTGCTCGCGCTCGAGTGCCGGCGGGCGGTGCCCGTGGGTGCGCTCGTCGAGATCAGGGGCGCGGTGCTCCAGGTGCGGCAGGGCTATCTCGTGGTGGGCGTCGTGGGGATGCCGCTGCCGGGGCACACGCTGCCGTGGATGGACGGCTTGCTGGGCTTCGCCCAGGTGGACGCCGCAGGCCTGCCGGTGGATCTGCCGAACGCCGTGGAGTCGATGGGCGACGCCCCGCTCTGGCAGCCGCTCGTGGCCCGGCTGGAGAAGCTCGCCGACGTCCGCGGCGGCACGGCCGATTGG
This sequence comes from Pirellulales bacterium, assembly GCA_044368305.1. GTDB lineage: Bacteria > Planctomycetota > Planctomycetia > Pirellulales > UBA1268 > QWPN01. The sequence goes on along the minus strand of JBIPLS010000060.1, from coordinate 8,006 downwards.
ATCGGCGCCGGTTTCGGCGGGTGAGCGGCGTGCCGGTGCCCGTGAAGCCCGAGGCGGGAGCCGAGGGGATGCGGCAGGGCTTCGTGCGAGGCGTTGCGTATTCCCTCAGCTCGCGCTTCGGGCTTCCAAGCAACGGAATGTTCTTCCTCGGGTCAGCCAACTGGTTCATCCGGCACGCAGCGGCCGCAGGCCGCGCCGCGTGCCATGCGCCGCTCCTGGCGACGCCCGGATCGCCGTCCTGGGCGAGCCGCGTCGCCGCCGCAGCCCCGCTGCGGCCGCGGCCGCCCGGAAGGCGGCCGTCCGCCCGGGCTGGTCGCACCTCGGCTGCGACCACGCCGGGCCCAGCCCGCGGGGGCCATGGATGGCCCCGCGGGCGCTAATAATTGATCTCGATCCCGAAGTCCACGCCGTTGACGAACATGTAGCCGAGGTCGTTGCCGGGCCGCGGGCCCACGCTGTTGTAGACCCGGAGTTGGTTGTTCGTCGTCGCGTTCGTGCTCGGCGTCTGCACGGGCGGGGGCGTCCAGGACGTCACCGGCGTGGTGCCCACCACCTGCCCGGCGGCGTTGAGTTGGGGCGAATTGATCGGTGGCCCGTTCTGCGTCGCCACCAGCACCGGCTTCAGGTCGGCCTTGAACTCCGTGTTCGTGCTGGCCCGGGTGATCCCGCCCAGCCACATGCCCGTGTAGCCGACGTTCAGGGAGATCGCCTTGCTCACCTTGTAGCGGCCGCGGAGCCGCCACTCGCCCAGCGGGGCGAAGACGAAGTTGTGCTCGGCGGTGTTGGTGGCGTTGGTCTGGCTGATGCCGTAGATCTGCACGAACAGCGGCGGGGAGGCGACCGGGCTCGCGGCGTTCGTGCCCTGGGCCACGGTGTTGGCGAACGTGTAGGTCGAGCGGAAGTAGTCGGCGCCCAGCGCGGCGGGGAAGTTCGAGCCCTGGTAGAGCGTGTTCTGCCAGTTCATGCCGGCCGTGAACCGCAGGTCGGTCTCGATCGACCACCGGCCCCGGTCGAACTTGTAGTTGAGGCCGAACTCGGGGCCCACGATGTTGTTGTAGGCCGCGGTGTCCCAGCCGCCGTTCTGCAACGGGCAGATGTTGCCGTCGGGGCAGCCGTTCACGAAGCCTTCCTGCTGGCTGTTGTAGGTGATCGTGAAGCGGTCGGCCACCTGCATGTACCGCGGTCCGAGCGTGAACCGGGCGGTGCGGATCGCGCCGGAGCCGGCCGAGGACAGGTTTCGCCGCACGGCCCAGGCGAAGCCGGCCGACGTGAGTTCCGTGGAGTTCCGCTGCGTGAGGAACTGCGTGATGATGTGGTCGGGGGGCGGGCTCGTGGCGGTGATCGTGGTCACCACCAGCACGTTGCCGCCCACGAAGCCGCCGCCCTGGGCGACCGTCTGGCTGAAGTTCGTCGTCGGCGAATTGACGGCGAAGGAGTTCTGCGTCACGAACTCCTGGCTGTCCGGTCCGGATCCATAGTAGGAGAACAGCATGCCGAAGTCGTCATAGATCCAGCCGCCCTCGAAGCGGTTGCCCCACTGGAGGTCGGTCCGCATCCAGTTGGTGTTGAGGTCGAGTCGGAGGGGATCGGAACCGAACACGTAGAGCCCCGATCCGGGGTAGCCGGACTGGATCAGGCTGTTGTTCAGCTGGGCGACCGCGAACGGCGACAGCGGCTGCACCGGGATGAAGAAGTCGTTGAGGATCGGCCGCGACTGCGGCGGTGTGACCGCCCAGATCGTGCGGTCGTACGTGAAGAACAGGCCGTCCTGCGGCTCCTGCCGGACCGCGTACTCCTGCAGATCCGGCGGGGCGAAGACCTGGAAGTCGTAGAAGTCCTGGTCGGGGAGCAACGGCATCCAGTTCTGCCCGGCCCGCGCGGCCGCGGTCGAGGCCCAGAGCCCCGCGGCCGCGAGCAGGAGTCCCGCCAGACGCTTCGTTCCCGATGTGGTAGCCATCGCTCGTATGTCCCGTGGTGCAGGGGCCGTCGGTTCGCCGGTGCGGCTTCTCCCGTGGTATCGGTCATGCCGGTTGATCGGGTTGATGAATCTTGGCAAACCGTGACGGTTCCCCGGGCTTTTCGGGCCCCGACGCCCGGAAGCGTGGCAGGCTGGGAAGGCTCGGGTATCCTGCGGGAGCCGCGCGGCCAAGTCCGCGCCCTTGCCGGCTCGTCCGCCCGGGCTGGAGATGAGGTTCCCGGCCGGGGATGCGTAGGATTGTGCCGGTCTTTCTTCAGGAAACCTGACCCATGAAAACCCGCTTCCTGCTCGGGATCTGCCTGGTCGTCCTGCTGGCCGCTTCCGCCGTGCGGGCCGAGGAGCCGCCGCGGGTCGGCCGAGTGGCGGCCGAGGCCGAGGAGAAGGTGGCGTTCCTGCGGCTCTCGCGGGACGATCGGGACCGGCCGCTCTCCCTCGACACGTCGGTCGTCAGCTATGGCCGGGCCGAGGACGCTCCGGGGGCCGGAGGGCGGCCGCTGCAGGTCGATCTGGTTGCCGCCGTGCACGTCGGCAGCGAGTCCTACTACGACACGCTCGACCGGCTCTTCGCCGACTACGACGCGGTGCTCTACGAGCTCGTCGCCCCGGCGAACACGCGGCCCAAGCCCGGTGCGAAGCCATCCGGCGCCATCGGCTCCGCCCAGCAGGGGCTGAAGCAGATGCTGGGCCTCGAGTTCCAGCTGGAGGCGGTGGACTACACCGCCGCCAACTTCGTCCACGCCGACCTGTCGCCGCAGGAGTTCGACGCGGCGATGAAGAAACGGGGCGAGTCGTGGTGGTCGATGTTCATGAAGTTGATGCGCAAGGGCATGGAACGGGCCGAGCGGGAGGGCCGCCAAGCGGGGGGCGACGTGGGCATCGGCGACATGGTCGGCATGCTGTTCGGCTCCGCCGAGAGTCGGCAGGTGAAGTTGCGGCGGATCATGGCCGAGCAGTTCACCGACATGGAGGCGCTGACCGCGGCCTTCGGCGGCGAGGAGGGATCGACGCTGGTCACCGACCGCAACGCCGCGGCGCTGCGGGTGCTGCGGGAGCAGATGGCCAAGGGCCGGAGACGGATCGCGATCTTCTACGGGGCCGCCCACATGGACGACTTCGACCGCCGCCTCCGCGAGGACTTCGGCCTTCAGCCCCGGGAGACCGAGTGGCTCGAGGCGTGGGACCTGCGCGAGCCGGCCCCCGCGGCGGCCGGACGCCGCTGAAGGCTCCGCGGCGGAGCGAGGCAGGCGGCGGCCTCGTGCCTGGCCGTCGTCCGCCCCAGCCAGGTTTCCGCGACGTGGGCCGTTTCGCCCAGCACCGTCGCCAGGCCGAGCGACTCGACCAGTTCCCCGACGGGGTCGAACTCGAAGTCGCCGTGGAACCCGTGACGGACGAGATCGTCGAGCAGCGACTCGAGGGGCAAGGCACCCCGGCCGGCGGGCAGCCTGTCGGCGACGTCGCTCAACGGGCCGAGGCGATCGGCCACCTGCACGACGACGGCGAGTTCGGCCAGCCGCGGCAGCAGGTCCGCCGTCTCCGGGGCGTCGGCGAATTGCCAGAGATCGATCGCCAGGCCGACCGCGGGGTCGCCCAGCCGCTCCAGGAGATCGACCGCCTCGCGGAGCGTCGTCAACAGGCTGCAGCCGGGGGCCACGGCGGCGTGGATCGGCCGCAGGGCCAGGGTCACTCCCGCCTGCCGGGCGACCGGCGCCAGCAGCTCCAGGGCGTCGCGGACGAGACGGGTCGCGTGCGACCGCGTGTGCCCCCCCCGACAGCCGCTGTGCACGACGAGCACCGGCGCGGCCAGCGTGCGGGCGGCGGCGATCGCCTCGGCGGCGTCGTCCACGCTCTCGGCGAACGAGCGGCCGTCGCCCGCGGTGAAGCCGCCCGCCCACTGCAGGCTCGACACCCGCACCCCCGCGCACGCCAGCGCCGCCGCCGCGGCGCCGAGACCGCAGTCGGAGAGCTTCGGCCGCCAGAGCGAGATCGCGTCGAAGCCGGCGGCCTTCGCCAGGGCGAGCTCCCGGTCGAGATCCAGGCGGGGTGCCGTCAACTGGCTGATCGCGACGTCGAACATGCGAAGGCTCTCTCCGGGCGGTCTGGGCGACGCGGCAGCCCACGTCGGCGCGAAGTATGGGGCAGTCGCGCGCGGGCTGTCCAGAGAGGCGGAACGGGGCGGTTGGAGCCCGCGATTTGCCGCGACCGGTGCCGCTGCGAGTCGTGACAGCACGCGGCGCCGGTTCGGGCTTGACAATCCGCAACCGACCTTCATTGCACCGCGAGCGCGACGCACACCAGCCGCCCCTGGCCACGGACGTAGCCCAGGCCACGGGCGATCACCGGCGCCGCCCAGCAGGGAGGCGCGAGCAGCGGAGTGCGGCGATCCGCCGGATCGAGGAGCCGCGTCCGCGACACTTCGACGTAGCGGTCGGCCGCCGCCCGGACGAGCGTCAGGTCGCCCTGCTCGGCGAGCACCAGCAGGTGGCCATCCACCAGTGCGGTACTCGCGCGGCCGCAGCCGCCCTCGGTCCAGCGGACCGTGCCGGTCTTCCAGTCCACGCAGGCGAGCACGGCGTCACCCGCGTGTCGGCCGCTGGATCCGAAGAGATGGCCGTCGTGAAGGACGGGCGTGGCCCAGTGGGCCTTGAGGGCCGCGTCCGGCCGGGCCCGACGCCGGTCCTGCCGCAGCGGCCGCGGGTCGGCACCCGTCGCCAGGTCGAGGAGCACGCTGCCCGGCTCGTAGCACTCTGACAAGAGCACGCAGCCGCCGTCCGCGACGGGGCTGGCGCAGACGGCGCTGAACACCTCGTCGGCCCGCCAGCGAAAGCTGCCCTCCGCGGTGCCCGTGGCGGGATCGACGACGATCAGTTCGTCCCGCATCCAGGCCAGGATCCGCGTGCGGTCGCCGATCCGGGCGAGGACCGGCGCGCTGTAGCTCGCCAGCTGGCTGGATGCCCGCCAGCGCTCGCGGCCCGTCGCGAGGTCGAAGGCCACCAGTCCGCTGTCGAGCCCCTTCACGAGGTCGAGCCGCTCGGGTGCCGGCGGCGCCGAGCCGGGCCGGCTGCCGCCCACCTGCACGACGACGAGTGGCCCGGCGCCCGCGTCCACCACCAACGGCGCCGCGCCGACGCCGAAGAAGTTCTGCACGACGTGGTACTCGCGGGCCGTGTCGATCTTCCAGACGGCGGCGCCGTCGGCCAGCGACCGGCATTCCAGCCGGCCCTCGGGCCCGAACGTCACCACGCGATCGCGGGCGATCACCGGCGCGGCCCGCGGCCCGCCGTCGTAGCCGAACATGTCGGCGTAGTCTGTCGGATAGCGTTCCTCCCACAGGCCGCGGCCCGTCTCGGCCTCCAGGCACCGCAGCCGGATCTCCCGGCCGACCCGGTCGAACACGACGGCCCGGCCGAGGGCCACCGCCGGCGCGCAGTAGCCCTCGCCGAGTTCGCAGTGCCACGCCACCGGCGGCCCGCCCTCCGGCCACGGCACCCGCAGGCCGCGCAGGCCGCTGCGGCCGTTGCCCGTCGGCCCGAGAAACGCCCCCCAGTCTTCCCCCTGCCGCTTGCCGATGTCCGGCGTCTCCGCCGTCGCCATCGGGGCCACCACCTCCGCGGCATCGCCCCGCACCGGCGCGGCCGCGAACCACGCCGCGAGAAACCCGGCCCGCAACGCCCAGCGCCGCGAGAAGCCGGGCCATGCCACCCTGTCCGCGAACGGAGGCGCAGGGGTCGGCGTGAGGATCGCGAGCGTGTCAGCGAGCGAACTCATGCCGCCCCGTAGCCGGGTTGGGCGAGCAGAGCCCGCTTGAACGGAGGCGCAGGGGTCGGTGCGAGGATCGCGGGCGTGTCAGCGAGCCAACTCATGCCGCCCCGTAGCCGGGTTGGGCGAGCAGAACCCGCTTGAACGGAGGCGCAGGGGTCGGTGCGAGGATCGCGGGCGTGTCAGCGAGCCAACTCATTTCGCAGCGCAGCCGGGTTGGGCCGAAAGACCTGGGCGGTGTGTCAGCGTAAAGCCGGGCCATCGTGCCACCGTCCTTGCCATCCTTCCGACCCGCGCCAGTATAAGAATCCCCAGGAATCGCCGTCCGCAGGATCCTGTCTCCCCATGCCCACACCCCGCGGGATCCGCGTCAGCGACGGTCGCCGCGTCCTCGTCGTGCCGGCAGACGCCCTGGAATGGCAGTTCGTCCGCTCCAGCGGCCCCGGCGGCCAGCACGTCAACCGCACGAGCAGCAAGGCGGTGCTGCGGTTCGATCCGCGTCGCTGCCCCAGCCTGCCCGCCGACGTGCTGCAGCGGTTCCTGGAACGGGAGCGTTCGCGGCTCACCCAGGAGGGCACGCTCGTGCTATCCAGCCAGCGGCACCGCGAGCAGCCGCGGAACGCCGCCGACTGTCTCGCGAAACTGTCGGCCATCCTCGAGCGGGCCCTCGTCCCGCCCACGCCGCGGCGCCGGACGAAGACCCCGCGGTCGGCCGTCCGGGAGCGGCTCCAGGCGAAACAGCGGCGTGCGGAAAAGAAGCGGCTTCGCGGCCGGCCCGAGGAGTGAGCGGGCTGATATAATCGGCCGTGCGGGCTTGGATGCCCGCGTCCGCCGCCCGACAAGGACAGCCCGCATGGCGATCCGCCGCGACATCGACCCGGTTCTGCAGAAGTGGGAGTTCCGCCCGGGCGAGGTGATCGCCCGCCTCGTCAAGGCCCGCGACGGCCGCGACGTGCTGCAGATGCGGGTGGACATGGGGCTTCTGCAGATGGAGACGGACCTGCGGCCCGACGGGCTGCGGCCGCACGGAGCGGAAACCTACTACGACTATCTCGTGGGCGAGGTGATCCGCGAGGGCGGCTCCTTCCGGCTCACGAAGGAGCAGTGCGCCGAGGCCGACCGCGAGTTCGTGCAGTACTACCACCGCCGGCTGTGCTGGCTCTCCCTGAGGGAATACGGCCGGGCGGCCCGCGATGCCGACCACAGCCTGGCGTTCATGGATTTCGTGCGGGAGCATTCGCCCGACGAGGAGTGGACGCTTTCCCACGAGCAGTACCGGCCGTTCGTCCTCTTTCACCGTGTGCAGGCCGGGGCGCTGGCGGCCCTGCAGGAGAGCGGCCCGGAGCGGGCCATCGCCGAGATCAACGCCGGTTTGACCCGGTTCCGCGAACTCTTCGCCCGCTACGACGCGGAAGAACAGTACGCCGGCGACGAACTGGTGCGCCGCCTGGAGGAGATGCGCGAGGGGGTGCGGCAGCGGTACGAGATCGGCCCCACGCTGGACGAGCAGTTGGCCGAGGCCGTGCGGGCCGAGAATTACGAGCTCGCCGCGCAGATTCGCGACCGGATCCGGGGCCAGGCCCGGGAGCGAAACGCCACCGGACCGGGTTGAAAGTTTTGCAAGCCGGTGGCGGCCAGGGGTCGCACGGCTCGCCCAGGTTCACATCCGCGCGGTCCGGCTGGGCAGTCTGGGCTGTCCGCGCATGCCGGTGGCGGGTCGTCTGCGTGTGGCACGCCATCTGCACTTCCTCGGTGACGGTGCCGGCCGCAGCCCGGGCGGCGCCGCCCGCCCGCGAGGAGGATCAGCCCATGAACGCCATGAACGCCATGAACACGGTGTCCCGTCCCGCTCACCGTCGCTCCGCGGCCGCCCCGTCCGCCGGCTTCGTCATGCACGTCGCCGGCGCCGAGTGCAAGGTCCGGGCCACGGCCGTCTGGCCGATCCACGAGGTGCTGGAGGTCGAGGCCGAGATGGTCCTGGCGTCCGGGGACCATGCGGCCGGCGAGGCGGAACTGCTGGTGGACATGCTCGAGTCGCGGATGATCGCCCCGCCGCGGCCGCGGCGGCGGCGGGAGCGGCCCGTGAGCTCGCGGGCCGTGTTCTACGCCGGCGTGGACGACTGACGCGCACGAGCCGCAGCCACCGCATGCCGTTCGCCCCGCAGGCCCGGCCTCGGGCCGGACTCTGCAGACCGCGGATGGTCGGCGGCTGTTTCGGCCCTCGGCTCCGGGCCGGGTGCGACCGCCCTCGCGCCCGGGTCTGCTAGACTCC
>JBIPLS010000193.1:0-5121 GCA_044368305.1 Pirellulales bacterium | reverse complement strand
GACGCGGTCGGCATCATCTGCGACGTGGCCCTCGACCCCTACACGACCCACGGCCACGACGGCCTGCTCGCGGATGGAAAAATCCTCAACGACGAGACGGTCGAGGTGCTCGTCAAGCAGGCCGTGGTGCTCGCCGCGGCGGGCTGCCACGTCGTCGCCCCGTCCGACATGATGGACGGCCGCGTGGGGGCGATCCGCGAGCACCTCGACGCCGCGGGGTACGAGGACGTGTGCATCCTCTCCTATGCCGCCAAGTACGCCTCGGCGTTCTACGGCCCGTTCCGCGACGCAGTGGGGAGCAGGACGGCGCTGGGCACCGCTGCGGCCCACGGCGTGGCCGACAAGAAGACCTACCAGATGGACCCGGCCAACACCGCCGAGGCCCTGCGGGAGGTGGCCCTCGACCTCGCCGAGGGGGCCGACATGGTGATGGTCAAGCCCGCCGGCACGGCGCTCGACGTGATCCATCGGGTCAAGGCGGCCTTCGGGATGCCGACCTTCGCCTACCAGGTGAGCGGCGAGTACGCGATGATCAAGGCGGCAGCGGCGAACGGCTGGCTCGACGGTCCTGCTGCGGCCCTGGAGAGCGTGCTGGTGATGAAGCGGGCGGGGGCCGACGGGATTCTCACCTACTTCGCCCCGGAGCTCGCCCGGTCGCTCGGCTCCTGAAGGGCGGCCCGCAGCACCGGCGCGGCTCCTGCTTGGTCTTGAAAAACGGTTCATCCGGGTTTTTCGTGGGTCCGCCGTCCCCGGGTTCGGCGCCCGGGGCTTCATGAACCGGCACGTGCCCACGCCCCCATGAAGCCCCCGGCGCGAGCCGGGGGATCCTCGGGGCTGTTCGCGGGAACCCGCCCAGGTCACATGGGTGTGCGTATTCCACGTGATGGCCCCCGGACATCCCTGATGGACCTGAAAAACGTGCAGCGCAGGAACGATCGACCACCAGCGAACGGGCCCCATGCTGGTCGATGGCCTGCCGCCCTACCGGCGGTCGTAGGCCCCGGCCGGGGCGCCGTGATTGCCATCGTCGGAATGGAGGGGTAGGCCGGGTCGGGCGTCGAGCATCGTCTTCCAGGCCGGCCCCACCGGAGCGATGTCGGCCAGGCCGTCGCCCTTCTGGATTTCCTGGATCGCCCGCGCGCAGGTGCTCGCGATCTTGCCGAGCGGGCAATGCTCGGGGGAGTCTTTCCGCTCCCAGAGCATGTACCCCACCGGGATCGCCCCGCGCTCGCGGGCGAGCCTGCCGAACTGCAGCATCGATTCGTGGTAGGCCGCGGCATCTTCGCACGGCTTCTGGCTCCGCTCTTGCAGGACGACGAAGTCAAAATCCGTTCCTTCGATCGCCGCGCTCGCCACGCCCTCCTGCCAATGCCAGTCGAGCTCGTAGCCCCCCTTGAGCACCCGCGTCACCCTCACCTCCGCCTTGCGGGCCGCCTTCGCAAGCTCCACGATCAGGCCCGGCACGTCGTTCATGAAGGTGTGGCTGTTGCCCACGAACAGGATTTCATACGGCACCATCCGCGGCGGCTGCTCGCCCAGGGCCCGCTGCCGCTTCCAATTCAGCCGCTCCGTGCGGTCTGCCGCCCGCCGCGCGGCCTGCACGGCGGGCACGAGGAGGCCCAAGAGCAGGCCAATGATCGCGATCACCACCAGCAGCTCGACGAGCGTGATCCCCGAGCGGCGCAGCGGCCTGCCGCAGACCCACGAAACGTCGAACCGCACACACACCCCGCGTGGTGAGTAATACCCCCCAGGCTAGAGGATGGTCGCGAGGCCTGTCGAGTGCGGCAACGATTCACTGCCGGCATGCGGATCGCAGTGCTCGCGTACCGGGGGGATCATGGCCGCGGCCGGAAGGCAACCAGCCGCTCGGGGTTCGTCTCCAGCCGCGGGGCATCGTCCATGCCGGTGCGAATCAGATCCACGCAGTAGGGAATCGCGGGAAACACCGCATCGAGGCACTCGCGGATGCTCTTCGGCCGGCCGGGCAGATTGACGACCAGCGCCCCGCCGCACACGCCCGCCGTCTGCCGGGAGAGAATCGCGGTCGGGACGTACGCCAGCGACACCTGCCGCATCCGCTCGCCGAAGCCCGGCAGCATCTTCGTGCACACCCGCTCCGTGGCCTCGGGGGTGACGTCCCGCGGGGCGGGTCCGGTGCCGCCGGTCGTGACGACGAGACAGCAGCCGGAGTCGGCCAGCTCGCGGATGGCGGCGGCGATCGCCGCGATCTCGTCGGGCACGATTCTCTCGCGGGCCTGCCACGGCGATGCCAGCACCTCGGCGAGGTAGTCACGGATGGCAGGGCCGCCCTCGTCGACGTACTCGCCCCGGCTCGCCCGGTCGGAGACGGTCAGGATGCCGATGATGGCGGGGGGATGCGACATGGAGCACCGGGCGGCGTGGCCACGGCCGCCTCGCAGGCGGCACGGGTTGTCGAGCCCTCCCACGGGCCGCGCTGGAACCGCAGCGGGCCGGAAAGAGTGTACTCCAGGGTCGATCCGCGCACCCGGCCACGCCTGATTGCAGGTCCGACGGCGGCGCGGGGAGCCTGCGCGGCGGTCTCGAACGCCGCTCCTCCCGCGGGAGTCACCCGATGTTCGTCGTGCGTCCGCACCCGCTCGCCGGCGGCTTTTTCATGGCTGCGGCGTTCGCCGCCGCCTGCTCCGCCAGGGCGGAGGAGGAGTTCACGCCCGTCGCGGCGGGCGTCCGCTACCGGAAGATCGGCGTCTGGCGGCCGCGACGGTGAGCGCGCCCGTCGATCTCGCCGGCGCGTATCGCTGGAAGATCAAGACGCCCGTGCGGGCCTACGCCGGCGCCGCCGACGAGGCGATCCCGCCCGTCGTGTCGCGGATGGCGGCGGACTTCCCCCGGCTGCTCGGCAGCACGCAGGTGGAGTTCGTCTCGGTGGGCGAGCGGGCCGACCACCGGGCGGCGTACGTGTCGGCGACGCTCGCCGTGAAGCCCTGGTTCGACGGGTTCGTGACGCCGGCCGCCGAGTAGGCTCGCGACGCCTCCGGACGGCACACGGGAAGCCGGCGGCGTGGCGGCGGCATCAGGCCACACGCGCATTACCGGCTGCGGCCGCCGCGCGGCCGGGTAGACTGCCGACCTGCCCGCTGCCGGTCGTTTTCCCGAGGACCCGAGGACTGGATCCGATGTCGGCAGCCGCCTGGTTCGGCAAACAACCGCTGGCAGTGCGGATCGCCACCGCCGGGCTCGTGGTCTGGCTCGTGCTGCTGTGCGTGCTTCCCGACCCGCGTCCGCTGGGCGCTCCGGAATGGTCTGTGCAGCTGGCGCGCCGCGTGGCGGGGCTCGGTGAACCGCGGGCGCGGTTCGCCGCGACGGCGCTGCTCCGCGGCGCGGGCGTCGGCTTGATCGGCGTGCTGCTGTCCAGCGCCCTGGCGGGCTGGAAGTCCCGGGCCGCCGTGCCGACCGTGCTGCTCGGTGCCCCGCTGCTCGCCCTGGCTGCCAAGCGGATCAACTTCGGCACGATGCCCATCTGGCCGCAGCTGCTGTTCATTCTCCTCGTGGCGTTTCTCGGCGGGCTCGCGGGGCTTTCGCTCCGCCGCAGTCGGGCGGCCCTGGGCACGCTGGTCGCGCTGACGTGCGGCCTTGCGGCCTGGGGCTCTTCCACCGGAGTGCCCGAAGACCTGTACGAGGCCTGGCGGGGCACGGCTCGGCATCTGCTGGATGCGGCCGCCGACGTCCCCGACGGCGACGCGGGATTTCTCCGCCTCCTCGAGATCGCGTTCGCGTACGCCGAAGACAACTCCCATGGCACCGATGCCGTGCTGCCCAATCGGGCTGCGATCCTGGCCCTGGGAAAGATCCTCGGCGACGACGCCGTGGCCCGCGTCGGCGGACGCGATCTGGATCTCGGGCCGGCCGCCGACCGCATCGCGCTGCGGCGGCGCATCCGGCTCGACGAGCGCGGCGATCTGGCGCAGCACTATTGGGTGAGCGCCGCGCTCGCCGCCCTCTCCGACGAGCCGCGGGCTCTGGCGGTGGGGCTCTCCAAGGAGGTGATGGATTCGACGGCGGGCGGATCGGGGTTCTCGTTCGTCGACATGGCGGCCAACGCCGCCGGCATTCGGCTGGCGGTCGTGGCCACGCGCGACGCGCGGTCGGCCCACGCCATCCAGGAGCGGATCCGGCGGGGCGTGGAGGTCGCCGACCTGCTGCCTTCGATTCGCGGCCTGCCGGAGGGCATCACCCGCGACCGGCTGCAGACGGACTTCGGGGGACTCGGCGGGGCCGAGACCCGGCGGCTGCTCGCGGAGATCGACGATCGGATCGCGGCGCTGCCGCTCTACCGATAGCGACCTCGCCCCGTGGCGGTGCGGGATCGCCGCCGGACGCCTGCTTCCGCGGCGGCGGCCGGAGATGCAGCGCCCAACGTGAAACTCGCAGGTCCACGGCCCCGGGCCACCGCGAGAAATCGGCGGCCGACCATTGTTGGCCGCCGCAACCGCGCGTATCGTGATCGGCGCCCGAGGAGGACATCGATGTCCGGAAGCGCTGCGCCGATCTTTTCGCTCGCCGGCCGCACGGCGCTGGTCACCGGCTCGTCGACCGGCCTGGGGAAGGCGATCGCGACGTGCCTCGGCCGGGCCGGCGCGAAGGTGGCGGTCAACTACGCCAACGATTCTCTCCGGGCCGAGGCGGCGCTCGCCGAGCTCGCGGCCGCCGGCATCACCGCCGGCCTCTTCAGGGCGGACGTCACGGACGAGGCCCAGATCGACGGGATGTTCACGGCCATCGAGGCCGCGCTCGGGCCCGTGGACGTCGTGGTGGTCAATGCCACACCGCCGCAGCCCCTGAAGCCGATCGAGGAATACGACTGGGATTTCTACCGGCAGATGCTCGACTTCTTCGTGAAGAGCCCGTATTTGCTGGCCCGCCGGGCGCTGCCCGGCATGAAGGCCCGCCGGCGCGGCCGGCTCGTGAACGTGACGAGCGAAGTCTTCCACCTGGGGGTCGCGCCGTTCTCGGCCTACGTGGCGGCCAAGGGGGGCCAGACGGGCTGGTCGCGGAGCATGTGCCACGAACTCGCCCCCTTCGGGATCACCGTCAACATGATCGCGCCGGGCTGGATTCCCGTCGCGCGGCATGCCGACG
>JBIPLS010000192.1:0-5147 GCA_044368305.1 Pirellulales bacterium | reverse complement strand
ACCACGATCGCCTGCGGCGCCGGCTGCCACGAGCGGGGCGGCCAAACGGTGAGCAGGAGCCCGGCGAACACCGCGGCGGCCGCGAGCATGCCGAGCCCGAAGACAGCCCGCCCGGCGGGCCTGCACGGTGCGGGCGGTCGGCGGCGGGGAACCTGACCCGGACGCGGACATCCCGCGATCATAGTGCCCGAGGATGCCGTGATTCCCGAGATGCGCCGGCCGGAGGCCGGGTGTCGAGGGTCGCAACGCCGTGCCTGCGGTAGCGATGTCGCACGACGGGAAGCCGAAAATCCTGGGGCGTTGACACCCCGGTTGGCCGACCTTAGATTCCGTGGCTCGACTGTCGCGACGCTCCCGGCCCCCAGGCCGTGGGAGGGCGTCGTCCAGGTCCCCGCCCGGGGGCCTGCGTGTGCCGCCGGCATCCGTGCCGGGGTGGCTGGCCGTCGGCGGAGGGTCGCTCCCACCGTATCCCGCGCCCGTCCAGGTCGTCGTCCGTTGGATTGATTGGAGTTGCCCCGTGGCCGGTCCGACACAAGAGATCATCCGCATCCGCATGGAGGCCTACGACCACGTCGTGCTCGATCAGAGCGCCGCGGAGATCGTCGATACGGCCAAGCGGACGAACTCCGAGGTGCATGGGCCGATCCCGCTCCCCACGCGGGTCGAGCGGTACACCGTCCTTTCCAGCCCGCACATCGACAAGAAGGCTCGCCAGCAATACGAGATCCGCACGCACAAGCGGGTGATCGACATCGTCCAGGCCACGGCCAAGACGATCGAGGCGCTCAACAAGTTGAGCCTGCCGGCGGGCGTCGACATCAAGATCAAGGCTTCTTCCCGCTGACCGATTCCCAGGAACCACACAGGAGCGCACGGCACGGCATGCTTGGAAGGCGTTGCGGGTAAGGCTCGGAGGTGACTCCGGGCGCTCCCGTAGCCGACGGCTTCGAGCGTGATCGAGAGACTTGCAACCGGCGGCGGCCGCGAGGCCGACGCCGCCCCGACTGCGTGTCTCGACGGCGATGAACATGGCTGCCACGAAGAAGACGACCGACAAGGCCGGCCGCAAGGGATTGCTGGGCCGGAAGGTCGGAATGACGCAGATCTTCGACTCCAGCGGCGCCGTGGTGCCGGTCACCGTGATCGAGGCCGGCCCGTGTCCCGTGACGATGGTGCGGTCGCCGGAGCGGGACGGTTACGCCGGCATCCAGATCGGCTTCCTGGACAAGCCGCGGCGGCTGGCCAGCCGGGCGATTCGCGGCCAGGTCGCCAAGCTCGACAGTCGCCGGTCGAAGCGGCTCGCGGCTGCCGGCGGCGAAATCGCCGCCAAGGCCGACTGCGAGCCCAAGCGGTTCGTCCGCGAACTGCGCGGCGTCTACGAGGGCGTGGCCGTCGGCCAGCTGCTGACGGTGGACGTGTTCGAGGGTGTCGATTTCGTGGACGTGACCGGCGTGACCAAGGGCCGCGGCACGGCCGGCGTCATGAAGCGGCATGGCTTCAAGGGGCAGCGGGCCAGCCACGGCGTGAAGAAGGTGCACCGCCATCAGGGCGGTACGAGCATGAACACGTCTCCGGCCCGCGTCTTCAAGGGCAAGCGGATGGCCGGTCGCTACGGCAACGAGCGGTCGACCATGCGGAACGTGAAGCTCGTGCGGGTGGACAAGGAGGCGAACCTGCTCATCCTCCGCGGGGCGGTGCCCGGGCCCAACGGCAGCTACGTCACCGTGCTGCAGACGAACAAGTTCAAGAAGGCCGCCGGGCCTGCCGGCGGCGGTGCCAAGAAGAAGGCTGGTGCGAAGTGAACCTCGCCGTCTACGACATGTCGGGCAAGAAGGTCGGCTCCTACGAGATCGACCCCGCCGAGTTGGCTCCCGCCGTCAGCAAGCAACTCCTGCACGACGCCGTGGTCATGTACCAGGCCAACCAGCGGCAGGGCACGCAAAAGACCAAGACCCGCGGCGAAGTGGCCGGCTCGACACGCAAGCTCTACCGCCAGAAGGGCACGGGCAATGCCCGCGCCGGCGCCCGGCGCAGCGGCACGCGGCGGGGCGGCGGCCACATCTTCGCCAAGCGGCCTCGCGACTTCGGCTGGCGGATGCCCCGCAAGGCCCTGCAGGCCGCCACCCGGATGGCCCTCGCGGCCCGGATCGCCGACGACGAGGTGCGGGTCGTCGATGGGCTCGCGATCGCCGCCCCGAAGACGGCGACCGTGGCCCGGATGCTCAAGGGCATGGGCCTCGGCGACTCCACCGTGCTCCTGGCCTCGGAGTCGCACGACGCCAACGTCTGGAAGAGCGCCCGCAACATCGCGGGCCTGTCCGTCGCTCCGGTCGCCGAACTCAACGCCTGGTCGATCCTGCGGCCGCGTTCGATCGTGATGACGAAGGCCGCTATCGACGCCTTCCGCGCGGCTGCGAAGGAGAAGACGAAGCCGGCGGCCCGCAAGCCCGCCGCCAAGCGGCCGGCCGCGAAGCGGGCCGCGAAGAAGGAGGCGAACTGAAGCCATGGCCGTCCCCGTCCCGCCGCCGCCCGCGCTCACGCCCCGGCTGGCGCCGCACCAGGTGATCGTCCGCCCGCTCGTCACCGAGAAGGGCATGCATCGGGCGAATCGCCACAACGCCTATTCGTTCGAGGTCGTGGCGGAGGCCACCAAGGCCGACATCCGGCGGGCCGTCGAGGAGCTGTTCAACGTGAAGGTCGACAAGGTCGCCGTGCAGAACCGCGTCGGCAAGGCCCGCCGTAGCCGCGTGCGGCGGACCACGGCGAAGGCCTGGAAGAAGGCGGTCGTCAAGCTCAAGCCCGACTTCAAGATCAACATCTTCTAACCATCCCAGGCACCCGTCCCATGGGCATTCGCACCTACAACCCGACCAGTCCCGGCCGCCGCGGCGCGAGCGTCTCGGACTTCGCCGAGCTGACGCCCGGAGCCGCGGTCCCCAAGGGCCTGCGGGTGCGGAAGCGGAAGACCGGTGGCCGCAACAACCAGGGCAAGATCACGGCCCGGCACCGGGGCGGCGGCCACAAGCAGCACTATCGGCTCATCGACTTCCGCCGCAACAAGGACGGCGTCGCGGGCACGGTGCACTCCATCCAGTACGACCCCAACCGCACCTGCCGTGTGGCGCTGGTCCATTACGCCGACGGCGAGAAGCGGTTCATCCTGGCGCCCGAGGGGCTGGCGGTCGGGGCGACGGTGCAAAGCGGTGCCGCGGCGCCGCCGGAAGTGGGCAACTGCATGCCGTTGGCGTCGATCCCGCTGGGCATGCAGATCCACAACATCGAATTGCAGGCCGGCCGCGGCGGCCGGCTGTGTCGGTCGGCCGGCTCCTCCGCTGTGCTCGTCGCCAGAGAGGCCCAGTGGGCGCAGCTCACGCTGCCCTCGGGCGAGATCCGCCGCGTGCCCGCCGCCTGCCGGGCCACGATCGGCGCCATCGGCAATGCCGATCACATGAACGTCCGCTTGGGCAAGGCCGGCCGCTCCCGCTGGATGGGCATCCGCCCGCATGTCCGCGGCACCGCGATGAACCCCATCGACCATCCGCACGGCGGTGGCGAGGGGCGGACGAAGGGGGGGCGCCATCCGGTCAGCCCCACGGGCAAGAGTGCGAAGGGCGGCGGCACCCGCAAGCCGCGCAAGCCTTCGAGCACGGCGATCATCCGCCGCCGGAAGAGCCGCCGCTACGGCCAATTGAAACTGAGGTGATCCATGGGGCGCAGTGCGAAAAAAGGTCCGTACGTCGATCCTCGCGTGTTCGAGAAGGTGGAGGTGCAGCTCGCCTCCGGCAAGCGGGATCCGATCAAGACGTGGTCCCGGTCGTGCACGATCGTGCCCGAGTTCATCGGGCTGACGTTCATGGTCCACAACGGCAAGCAGCATGTGAAGGTGTTCGTGACCGAGGACATGGTCGGGCACAAGCTCGGCGAGTTCGCCCCGACGCGGACGTTCCGCGGTCACGGCGGCAAGGTGAAGGAAGCGGCCACGCCGGCCCCGGCCAAGTGAGCGACCCGTCCGCGGCTGCCGCCGCGAGTGAGCGAAGGTGATCCATGCCCTACACAGCCACCCACAAGTATGCCCGGATCAGCGCCCGCAAGGTGCGGGCGCTGGCCGACCTCGTCCGCGGCAAGTTCGCCGACGAGGCCCTCGACATCCTCCGCTATCAGCCGCATCGCGGCGCGCGGATGCTCGAGAAGGTGATCAAAAGTGCGCTGGGGAACGCCGAGCATCAGCAGGCGACCGGCGTCGACGACCTGGTGGTCGTGGATGCCCGCGTCGATGCGGGCCCGATGTTCAAGCGGGTGCGTCCGCGGGCCCGCGGGATGGCTTTCGGGATCAAGCGGCGGATGTCGCACATCAAGGTGGCGCTCGACGCGGTCGTCGCCGCGGACACGGAGTGAGGGCAGAGACATGGGCCAGAAAGTTCATCCCACCGGGTTCCGCACCGGCATCACCGAGCCGTGGAAGAGCCGTTGGTACGCGACGAAGAAGGACTTCCGCGACCTCCTCATGGAGGACGTGAAGGTGCGGAAGTTCCTGAAGACGAAGTACCGCGCCGCGGCCATTCCGAAGGTAGAGATCGAGCGGACGCGGGACGAGGTGAAGGTGATCCTGCACTCGGCCCGCCCCGGCGTGATCATCGGCCGCAAGGGGCAGGAGGTCGACCGGCTGCAGGGCGAACTGCAGGAACTGCTCGGGCGCCGGGTGAACCTCAAGGTCGAGGAGGTGGGGCGGCCGGAGATCCAGGCCCAGTTGATCGCCGAGGACATCGCCGACCAGCTGTCGAAGCGGGCCGCCTTCCGGCGGACGATGAAGCGGGCTCTGGACACGACGATGGACGCCGGGGCCAAGGGCGTGAAGATCCAACTCGCCGGCCGGCTCGGCGGCGCCGAGATGTCGCGGTGCGAGAAGGCGATCGCCGGAGCGATGCCGCTGTCCACGCTGCGGGCGAAGATCGATTACGGGTTCTGCGAGGCTCCCACGGCGCAGGGCAACATCGGGGTTCAGGTGTGGGTCAACCAAGGTATGTACGAGGAGAGCGGCGATGGCGCTGATGCCCAAGCGGGTGAAGCACCGAAAAAGCCAAAGAGGTCGTATAAGAGGTGACGCCTCCCGCGGGAATCGCGTCGTCTTCGGCGACTTCGGCCTCCAG
>JBIPLS010000191.1:0-5182 GCA_044368305.1 Pirellulales bacterium | reverse complement strand
GACGCACGGTCTGGCTGCGGGCGGCCGAGGAAGGGCCGCGATGAAGGCGCTCACGGAGCACCTCACGTTCACGATTCCCGCCCGCGTGGGCTTCGTGAACATCACGCCCCATGTCGCCGACCTGGTGGCCCGCGCGGGCGTCCGCGAGGGCCTGTGCCTGGTCAACGCCATGCACATCACGGCCAGCGTGTTCATCAACGACGACGAGCCGGGCCTGCACGCGGACTACGCCGCCTGGCTGGAGAGGCTCGCCCCCTTCGACGCCGACCCGGCGGTCTACCGCCACAACCGCACAGGGGAGGACAACGCCGACGCCCACCTCAAGCGGCAGGTGATGGGCCGCGAGGTGGTGGTGGCGATCACTTCCGGGAAGCTCGACTTCGGTCCCTGGGAGCAGATCTTTTACGGCGAGTTCGACGGCCGCCGGCCCAAGCGGGTGCTGGTGAAGATCATCGGCGAGTGAGTGGCGCGGGGCGGCTCAACCGTCCGCGGCGGCCTTCAAGTCCGGGTCGGCCCTCCAGATCCGCCACCGCACCTCGCAGCCGGCGGGCACCATCACCACCAGCGGCAGCCGGCTGTTGTACCGCACCAGCCGCCGCGGACCGGCCACGAACCGGGGCGTGGGCTTTTCGTTGCCGGCCATCAGCGTCTGGGCTGCTTGATCGAGCGGCCCCTCGGCCTGCCAGTAGGTGAATCCCCAGCCCGGAATGTCCACCTCGCGGAGCTCGCCGCCCAGCGAGTAGCTGTTGACCCCGTCGGTGACGATCGTCCGGCCGACGACGATCTCCACCTGAAAGCCGTCCTCCTCGCCACGTTCCTTGTGGGGCAGGAGGATCACCTTCCGCTCCATGCCCTCCGGGGCTTGCGGGTAGGCGGCCTTCAGATTCTTGATCGCCTCTCCGTCCACCGTCGGCGGCGGGTCGGCGGGCGGCCGTGAGTCGATCTGCGGCGCGGGCGGAGGCGAGGCCAGCACGCAGGCCACTGTGAACACCGCCGCCACCGCCACCGTCCATACCGAAGCCTGTTTCCGCCACATGGTTCGTCCTCCCGGAAAAATGCCGCTCATCCGCGTCGGCGGGTGAGCATGAACTCGTTGCCTTCGGTGTCCACGCACATCGCCAGGTGGGGCGGCTCGCCGTTCTCGGGCTCGGGCTCCTTCACGAGCAGCCCGCCCGCGGCCACGACCTCGCGGCCGCCGACGATCACGTCGGCCACCTGCAGGCTCAGGCCCGTCCAGGTCCGCCGGCCCTCGCCACCGGAGTGGATGCCGATCACGGCTCCCTCGATCTCCACCTCGGCGATCACGGGATTGTGCTTGAGAAGGCGGCCGCCGAACGTGTCGCGCCAGAAGCGGATGGCCCGCTCCATATCGGCGGCCCAGATCACATATTTGACTCGTTCGACTTTCACGGCACGCTCCTCGAGAGGCGGTCACTTCATGTGGCTGTAGGAATAGTTGCCGGCGATGACGGCGCGGGCGGCGGCGGAGAGATCCGGATAGACCGCATCGAGCCCCGCGACGACGGCCCGATCGAAGGGGGCGTCGTCCTGCATCCAGTCGAGGGTCAGGGCCTCGCTGACGCGGCCGTGAAAGAACTGCACCCGGAGGCGGATCGTCTCCACGTCGGCGTCGGGGCCGAACTCCTCCCGCAGCCATCCGAGCCGCGTCTCGGCCGCGCCCACGGGGTTGAATCCCACGGCCTCCCCCGGCCGCCGCGGCCCGCAGTCGTGGGCCACGATCGCGCGGCTCATGTCGGCGGCCGTCATCCCGCAGAACCGGTCGGGCGGGATGCCGTGGCCGGCCTCGAACGCGCGTCGCGCTGCGGCCTTGGCGTCGTCCGACATGCAACAGCTCCGGGCGGCGGTGAAACAGCCTCGGATGGTACTCGGGCCGTGACGTCCTGGGAACGACCCGCCCGACCGACCGCCGGCCGAATCCAGAAAAAAGGTGACCGCCACCTTTTGCCGGCCGCCGGCCGGGGTCTACGGACAAAAGGTGGCTGTCGCCCTTTTTCACGAAGACCGGCAGCAGCGGCCCGACCCGCCCGCGGCTCACTCCCGCACGATCTCCGTGCGGCCCTCCGTCCACGGATTGCCGCTGGCCGCGCCGAGAATGCAGAACAGGTGGAGCACGAGGCCCGGCAGGATGAGCGCGACGTACCCGAGCGCCACGATGAAAAACCAGGCGACGCCGTTGACGATCTGCCCCTTGTAGAGTTGCCCCAGCCCCGGCACCAGGAAACTCAGCAGCGCCGCCAGGCCGGGGCTCCAGCGCTGCACCGGCGGATGCGTGATCACGAGCGTGCAGCCGGCCGCTGCGAGCGGGGGAGCCGGCGGCACCGGCGGCGGCACGACCGCGGGCCGCGTGGCCGCCGCCCGCTCCTGGGCGAGCCGCTGGGCCTCGAGTTCGAGCCGCCTGTTTTCCAGGGCCAGCTTCCGGGCCTCGTGGCGGCGTGCCGCCGACTCCCGCCACGCCTGCGCAAGGTTGGCCGTCGCCTGGGCCGTCAGCCGGCCCAACTCCACGTGCATTCCCAGGGCCGCCAGGCTGAGCCCGCCGAGCGTGAAGGCCAGCGCGAGCGCCGTGCCGCCGATGGCCGTGAACGCGATCCCCAGCGCCGCGAGGAACGCGCCGGCCGCGGCCAGCAGATGCCGCGGCGCCAGGTCGCCCCAAGCCGCGGCGATGGTGTCCGCGGTGCGACGCCGCGCCGGCTCACCGCCACGCGGCGCCGTCTCCGGCGGCGGCACGATTCCGTCGATCGCCCGCTTGAGCGTGCGGCCGAGCGGGCCTCCGGCCAGTTCCGGCACGTGCCCCGCCGGCGCCCAGGCGGGCATGCCCGAGGTCCACACGAGGTCGTCGGCCGTGAGCCACCCGTCACGGGCGAGTTGCTGGAGCTTCGCCCGCGGCACCGGCCCCTGTCGCTCACCGTTCCGCGCGTAATACCAATCGTCCGCCATGCCGCACCAGCGTCGGGAAGCTTCGCGGTCGGAGTGTACCCCACCCGGGGGACAACCCTGGTCCGCCGGCGGAGCCTGTTCGGCCTCCGATCCCCCGGTTCGCGGCAGGCGTCCCCGGATGCCCTGGCCCGCGGCCTCGCGCCGGAGTCTTCAGGCGACGGTGCAGCGACCGCTCACAGCGCCCGCCGGTGGCGCCGCCGCGACCGGTGTTTTTCTGGGCCGGCCGGCGCGGGAGGCGTGGCGACGGCCGGCACGGCCGCAACGGCCCCGGCACGTCCGGCCTCCGCCCGACCGCCACGTCGCCGGCGGCCGCCGTCTCCACCGCCTCCCGCCCGTCCCCGGCGAACGGCGGCGGCACGGCCTCCCGCTCGCTTCTCGTGCGGCTCGTCGGCCGCATCGTCCGCGGCACCGGCCGGCGGGGCGTTGCGCGGCGTGATCGGCTGCCGCAAGAGCCGCTCGATGGCCCGCAACCGCAGCCGCTCTTCCGGGTCGCAGAAGCTCACCGCGGCGCCCGTCTGGCCGGCGCGGCCCGTGCGGCCGATGCGGTGCACGTAGGTCTCCGGCTCGTGCGGCAGTTCGTAGTTGACGACGTGCGAGACGCCGTCCACGTCGATCCCCCGCGCGGCGATGTCGGTGGCGATCAGCACCGGCGGCCGGGGCGCCTTGAAGGCCGCAAGGGCCCGCTCCCGCTGGTTCTGCGACTTATTGCCGTGGATCGCGGCCGCGGCGATGCCCGCCTTGGCCAGGTCGCGCTGCAGCTTGTCGGCGCCGTGCTTCGTGCGGGTGAACACGATTACGCGGTCCATGGAACCGTCGCGGAGGAGCGCGACGAGCGCCGACCGCTTGCCGGCCTTCGGGACGTGGAGCACGGACTGGGCCACGGTCTCGGCGGGCGTCGCCTGCGGCGCGGTCTTCACCTCCAGCGGGTCGCGGAGCATGGAGTCCGCCAGCCGCCGCACCTCGTCGGGGAGCGTGGCCGAGAAGAAGAGCGTCTGCCGGTCACGGGGCACGAGGGCCACGATCCGCCGGACGTCGTGAATGAATCCCATGTCGAGCATCCTGTCGGCCTCGTCGAGGACGAGAAACTCCACGCCCCGGAGGTCGACGAGCCGCTGGCCGATGAGGTCGAGCAGCCGCCCCGGCGTGGCCACCAGCACGTCGGCGCCGCGGGCGAGCGCGTCGGCCTGGGGCCGCTGCCCCACGCCGCCGTAGACGACCACGCTGGCGATGCCGGCGTCCCGGCCGTAGTTGCGAAAACTGTCGTGGATCTGGCCGGCGAGCTCGCGGGTCGGGGCGAGCACGAGCCCGCGACAGCGGCGTGGGCTCCGCGGCCGCGGGGCGGCGAGCATCCGCTCGATGATCGGCAGGGCGAAGGCGGCGGTCTTGCCGGTGCCCGTCTGGGCGCACCCGAACAGGTCGCGGCCGGCGAGCACGTGGGGAATGGCCTTGGCCTGGATGGGCGTGGGCGTGGAGTAGCCCTCGGCGGCGAGGCTGCGAAGAACGGGCGTGGAAAGACCGAGGTCGGCGAAGCTGGGCATGGAAAGACTGCGTCCTGGAGAAAGAGCCCGGAAACCGGAAGCAGCACCACGGCGGCACGGCGATCCCACGATGGATCACTGCCTGCCAAGCGACCGGACTTCCCGGGAGGCCGGGCTCGGGGCCACGGCCGGGGATCGTCGCTTCGAGAGATGCGATCGCGACGGCAAAGGCCACGACCCCGGGGTCGGGCGGCCATCATCATCGATTCCGAACGGGAGAAGTCTAGCACGCCGCGGCGACTGTCGCAACGCGGACCTTCCGCCGGCCCGCCCCGCTCAGGCCGTCGGGGCGGTCCGCCGGCGCACGTGCCGCGGCTGGATGACGTCGGTGGCGAGGCCAAGACGCTCGAGCAGGAGGATCAGATAGTAGGTGACGTCCACCTCCCACCAGCGGTGCTGCACGCTGGCACTGGCCGGATCGTGGTGGTGGTTGTTGTGCCAGCCCTCGCCCATGGCGACGAGGCCGACGAACCAATTGTTGCGGCTGTCCTCGCCGGTCTCGTAGGTGCGGTAGCCGAACAGGTGCGTGAGCGAGTTGACGCTCCAGGTGATGTGCCAGACCAGCACCGTGCGGACGTACACGCCCCACACCACCCAGCTCGCCGCCAGCCGCAGGCCGTGTCCCCAGTCGCCGCCGCTCCAGCGGCCGACGAGCAGGCCGGCGGCCGCGAACGCGGCCGCATGGGTGA